>NZ_JBHVST010000243.1:0-4114 GCF_042885015.1 Streptomyces sp. NPDC058086
GCGTTTGAGGACGAGGCCGTTCAGGCCGAAGCGGGGGTCTGGGGGCGCAGCCCCCAGGGATGGGACGGGTAGGGGCGGCGGGGGCGAGGAACGTCACCCCCGCCGCCCCCGGCGCTCAGCGCGCGTAACGCATCAGCGCGCGCACCATGTGGCACGTGGTGTCCGACGGCGGATGAACACCGATCGCCTCCGCAGTACTGCGGATCTTCTCGTCGCGGGCCTGATTCGGAACGTACACACCGGAGTCGAGCAGAGCGATCGCGAGACGCATCGCCTTGAGCCGGCGGTTGTGCGTGACGTACCACTCGCGAGGCCGCCCCGGCGGCAACGGGCGCTTCGCCACGGGCTCGTACGGCAGGTCCATCAGGACCGCCCTCTTGGACGTGGACTGAGTGGGCAGCGGCTTCAGTGCGGCAGCGGGCACAGGCATCCTCCTGTCGCGGTCAGGGCGTCATCCGGACCCCCCGGCGACACCCTCGAACACTGCTTCTAGTTTACTGCCCGGCACTGACATCCAGGGAGTCCACAGAGTCCGGCAAACGTCCAGGTGAACAAGGGAGTTGCCGCCGTGTCACAGCAGTTCCGCGAGGTGTGCGTGAGACGGCGGCAAATTCGAACAGACCCTCCGGTGGGCACGACGGGGAGCCGCCCACCACCCGCCGGGAAAGACGCGGCTCACGCCGTCAGGAGTAGGTCCAGCGCCACCCGTTGCGGTAGGCGCACGTGATGCCCGCACCGCCGGCATCCGTCGTCGAAGCGCCGTGGTCCCTGTTCCGGCAGTACTGCCCCGCCTCGCAGCAGTTGCCCGAGTTGGAGACGATCGAGCAGGTGCCGGCGTCGCTGCCCCCACTCGTGTCCGCCCCGGCATCCTGCGCGGCCTCGGTGACCGTCTCGGTCGGGCCCGGCGTCCACACCGTCTTGGTGACGGTGACCCGCGGCTTCGGCGTCGCGGTGACGGTGACGGTGACAGTGGCAGTGGCGGTGGCGGTGGCGGTGGCGGTCACCGTGACCGTCGGACGGGGACTGGCCGCCGCGGCCTTCGCCGCGTTCACCTCGTCCTGCGCGCTCCGGGTGCCACCCATGGCCCCCAGACCGAACAGGCGACCTTGTGTACGGATCAGTCATCTCGTCCCCCCTGGTTGTGCTTTCGGTGGGATGACGGTAGTTCCCGGCTTTGGCATATGACAGAGGCATGGAGATGGAGTGATGATCTTGTGATGAACCGACCCCTGGCCACCGGGGCCTCGGGGGCGGCGTGACGCCAGCGGGAAAGGGGGGTCACGCGTAACGTGTGCGGCATGGAGATCTGGATCAATCCGGCCTGTTCGAAGTGCCGCAGCGCCATCAGCCTGCTCGACGCGGAGGGTGCGGAGTACACCGTCCGCCGCTACCTGGAGGACGTACCCACGGAGGACGAGATCCGGGCCGTACTGGAGCGGCTGGACCTCGAACCGTGGGACATCACGCGGACACAGGAGACCCTCGCCAAGGAGCTCGACCTGAAGTCGTGGGCACGGGACGACAGTTCGCGCGGGCAGTGGATCAAGGCACTGGCCGAGCACCCGAAGCTCATCCAGCGCCCGATCATCACGGCGGACGACGGGACGGCCGTCGTGGCACGCACGGAGGAAGCGGTCCGGGACGCCTTGACTCGCATGTGACCCACGCCACTTCGCTGACTCGTGTTAACCATTGAGTAACCCTGTTCGGGATCTCGTACATAGCGGCACACGGATCGCATCCGGCCGCCGCACGAGGCGGCCACGGACAGGAGGCGCGCATGTCGCGTAGAAGGACTCTCAGTCCCAAGAAGAAGCTCGCGTTGCTGGTCAGTGCCGCCGCCGTGGCCGGAGGTGGCGCGTTCGCCATGGCGGCCACCTCGAACGCGGCGCAGACCGAGAACGGCCGGACCCTGTCCGCCGCGGACTCGACGGTCTGCCAGGGGCTCACCACCGCCCTCGGCAACAACCAGAAGTTCATCGACGGCCAACGGGCCAATCCCGACGCGCAGTCGGCGGCGCGGATCGCCAACCGCGAGGCGGTCATCGCACAGATCAAGGTGCAGCAGAAGGCGTCCGGTTGCGCGGTTGGGGAGTCGGCTCAGGGCTCCCAGACCACGCAGCCCGCGCAGTCCGCCCAGCCGGCGACGACCACACCCGCGCAGCAGCAGACCACCGCACCCGCGCAGGGGACGGGTGGTGGTGGCGCCGCCACCGGCCAGCAGGTCTGCAACGGCTCGACCGTCACCCTCTCGGGTGAGGGCGGCGCCCCTGCCGCGTCCAGCAACCAGTTCCCGGCCGGGACCAAGCTCAAGGTCACGAACCTGGACAACAACAAGTCCACGACCGTGCAGGTCACCTCCGTGTCGGGCAGTTGCGTACTGCTCAACAACGCGGCGTTCGAGCAGGTCCGGGAGCCGGGCAAGTTCCTGATCCGCCGGGCCCGGATCGAGAAGGTGGGGTGAGCGCCCACACCTGACGACTGAGGAACTCCGCCGACCGGACGGCGGTACCGGCCGGGCCGCGTACGGCAGCAGCCCCGCGGCCCGGACCGCCCCCCCCGAAGCGGGTCGTGCGTCCTGCTGTTCGCGGCCACGAACAGCAGGACCGGCACGTGGAGCGAGTTCGATACCGCACCCGGCGGTCACGGAGCCCGGTGCGCGCCCGCAAACCCATCGCATACGAGACGTCGCCACCGGGACCGGGAGGATCACGGTGGGCCGACGCATGTTCTCGCGGACTTCGCGAGCGGGCCGCCGATAGCGGTCGCGAATCGCTCTCGGCGAGTGAGTCGCAGCACAGAGGCACCAGGTAACACGGGGTTCACATTCGAGCAATGATCGGGAAATCGCCTGTTGACAGGCTGCCGGGCATTACCGCGGCGCCCCAGTGCCGCAGCGCCGCAGCACCCGCAGTGCGCCCAAGACACACCCCGAAGGATGTGGCCCGTGACCTTCAAGGCTGAGTACATCTGGATCGACGGCACCGAGCCGACGGCCAAGCTCCGTTCCAAGACGAAGATTCTGGGCGACGACGCCAAGGGTGCCGAGCTGCCGATCTGGGGCTTCGACGGGTCTTCCACGAACCAGGCCGAGGGTCACGCCTCGGACCGCGTACTCAAGCCCGTCGCGACCTTCCCGGACCCGATCCGCGGCGGCGACGACGTCCTCGTGATGTGCGAGGTCCTGAACATCGACATGACGCCGCACGAGTCCAACACCCGTGCCGCGCTGGCCGAGGTGGCGGAGAAGTTCGCCGCGCAGGAGTCGATCTTCGGTATCGAGCAGGAGTACACCTTCTTCGACGGGGAGCGCCCGCTCGGCTTCCCCGTCGGCGGCTTCCCGGCCCCGCAGGGCGGCTACTACTGCGGCGTCGGCGCGGACGAGATCTTCGGCCGTGACGTCGTCGAGGCGCACCTCGAGAACTGTCTCAAGGCGGGCCTCGGCATCTCCGGCATCAACGCCGAGGTCATGCCCGGCCAGTGGGAGTTCCAGGTCGGCCCGCTGGCGCCGCTGGAGGTCTCCGACCAGCTCTGGGTGGCCCGCTGGCTGCTCTACCGCACCGCCGAGGACTTCAACATCTCCGCGACCCTCGACCCCAAGCCGGTCAAGGGCGACTGGAACGGCGCCGGCGCGCACACCAACTTCTCCACCAAGGCGATGCGCGAGGGCTACGACGCGATCATCACCGCGTGCGAGTCGCTGGGCGAGGGCTCGAAGCCGCTCGACCACGTCAAGAACTACGGCGCCGGCATCGACGACCGCCTGACGGGTCTGCACGAGACCGCCCCGTGGAACGAGTACTCCTACGGCGTCTCCAACCGTGGCGCCTCGGTCCGCATCCCGTGGCAGGTCGAGAAGGACGGCAAGGGTTACATCGAGGACCGCCGCCCGAACGCCAACGTCGACCCGTACGTCGTCACGCGCCTGCTCGTCGACACCTGCTGCACCGCCCTGGAGAAGGCCGGCCAGGTCTGATCCGCCCCACACGCGAACGAGGAGGGGGCCCCCCACCCCGGGGGGGGCGCCCCCCGGGTGGGGGGAGAAACCGCGCCGGTACATGGGGGGGAGATTCTTTCGCGGGACGCCCCCGCCGAACACGAACAATTAAACCCC
>NZ_JBHVST010000244.1:0-4046 GCF_042885015.1 Streptomyces sp. NPDC058086
GACGCAGGGAACTCCGGCGCTGCGCGCCTCCGGGCCGAGGATCGCATTCCCGCCCGGCCTGAAGGCCGGGATTCCCTGCGAAGATCAAGGGATGGGCCCCTCGGCCGACTCCGAGCCGGAGACCACCGCGATACACGACCTGCTGCGCAAGCTCTACCCGGACACGCGCGGCCCGAAGCTGACCGACGCCGCGTCCCCGGACTCACGCGGCTTATTCATCGGCCTGCACAGCGACGTGCGCACGGTGCTCTTCCCGTGGGCGTACACCAAGGACCTCGCGCCGAACGACGCCGCGATGCGCGCGGTCGCCAAGCAGCTCGCCGACGACACCGGCTACCAGTACGGCAAGGTCAGCGAGATCATGTACGCCGCATCGGGCGGTCTCGACGACTGGTCGTACGGCGAACTGGGCATCCCCAGCTTCACCATCGAGGCTGGCTCCACGACCAACACGGCCTGTAACGGCTTCCTGCCCGCCCACACGTGCATGGACACCGACTACTGGCCGCAGCTTCGGACCGCGCTGCTCCACGCGGCGGAGCTCGCGGGCGCACCCTACAAGGAGAGCTGACCCGGCAGGCCCTACCCCGCCCGGGGGCGAGGGGGTCGCTCTGCCGGCCACGGTTCGGGGGGCGGCGCCCCCGCCCCCCTCAGCCCTCCACCGCGCAGCACGCCTCCCGCCACTACTGCCGCCCCACCTCCAGCCAGTGGTCCGCCGACCTCCCCAGCGCCGCCGCGGCGCTCGCCGGCTCCGGGAAGGATTCGACCAGTGCGTGCTGCTCGTACGGTACGCAGCCCCGCGGCACGGAGACCGTCCGTACCAGCGAGTCGAAGTCCGTGAAGCGGGCGGCTGCCTCCTGCGTCACCCAGCCCGGCGCGCGGGCCGGAGTCGGCGCGGCCGCCGCCCGTCTGGACTCCACGCAGGTCGCCTCCCGGCTCAGCACGCTGCTGGACGCTGCCTGCCCGAATGTGAGACAGGGCCGTTCTTTTGAAAGGCCGCTAATACGCGCGGCCCGGGTTGAGGATGCCCTCTGGGTCGAAGACGGCCTTGATGCCGGTCATCAGCTCCCGCTCGGTGGGACCGAGTTGCGCGTCGAGGTAGCGCGTTTTGAGCGAGCCCACGCCGTGCTCGCCGGTGATCGTGCCGCCGAGCGCGAGCGCGGCGGCCACGATGTCGTCGAACGCGGCACCGGCACGATCGGCAGCGTCACGGTCGGTGGCGTCGTAGACGATGGTCGGATGCAGGTTGCCGTCGGCGGCGTGGCCGAAGGTGCCGATCAGCACGCCGTGGTCGGCGGAAATTTGCTCGATCGCGGCAAGCAATGGGGGAAGGTCCTGGACCGCGACGCCGACGTCGTCGAGCAGCGTGGTGCCCAGCCTCTCCAGCGCGGGGTACACCGTTCGTCTGGCCTGCATGAACATCTCGCCTTCCGCCGGGTCGGCGGTGTGCAGCACTTCGGTGGCGCCGCCTGCTTTGGCCAGCCTGGCACAGGTAGCGGCTTCCTGATCGGCGGACGGCCCGTCGCACTGGACGAGCAGGAGTGCCCCGGCCGACTCGTCGAGCCCCATGCGCGTCAGGCGATTGACGGCGCGAATGCAGGTGCGGTCCATGAGCTCCACCGCCGCTGGGTCGGCGACCGCCGCGATCTGCAGCACGGTGTCGACTGCCTGTTGGGGTGTCGGGAACGCGGCCACTGCGGTCGCGGTGGCCGCCGGGAACGGTCGCAGTCGCACGGTGGCGTCCACGATTACCGCCAGGGTGCCTTCGGAGCCGACGAGGAGCCGGGTGAGGTCGAGCCCGGTGACGTTCTTGCGGGTCGGTGGACCGGTACGGATCATCCGGCCATCGGCGAGCACGGCCGTCAGCGCGGCGACATGGTCGGCGGTGACCCCGTACTTGGCACAGCACATGCCGCCTGCGTTGGTCGCCAGGTTGCCGCCGATGGTGGAGATCGCCTTGCTGCCTGGGTCCGGCGGATACCACAGGCCGTGCTCGCGGGCGCGGGTGTCGAGATCGCCGGTGAGCACGCCCGGCTCGACGGTTGCCGTCCGGCCGGCCACGTCAAGGGTCAGGATCCGGTCCATCGCGGCGAGCGAGAGTACGACACAGCCGTCGATCGCATTGGCCGCGCCGGCCAGCCCGGTGCCGGCCCCCCGGGTCACCACAGGGGCGTGATGGTCGCCCGCTGTGCGCAGTGTGGTGGTCACGTCATCGGTCGAGCGGGCACGCACCACCGCCGCAGGGCGCCCCGCGGGAGCCAACAGGCACTGGTCACGGCGGTAGGCCTCCATCGCGTACTGGTCGGTGACCACCCGGCCCGGCAGCGCGACGGCCAGGGCGGCGGCGACGTCCGCGACAACCTCGGTCATGGCGTCTCCGGCTCGTAGAAACCGCGGACGTGATCCACGACCAGCTCGGCGGCACGGTCGGTCTCGCCCGCGTCCAGCGCGTCGACGATCGCCTGGTGTTCGGCCAGCAGACGCGCGAGAACCGCGCCCCGATCGGCCACCGTGGCGAGCGCGTCGAGCAGGTAGCCGGCGATGCAGTCGCGCAGCACGCCGATGACGAACCCCAGCGCCTGATTACCGCCGGCGTAGGCGAGTTGCACGTGGAAGTCCACGTCGGCGGCGTGGAAGGTCTGGATGTCGGTGTTCTCCACCGCTGCCGCCATGGTCACCAGGCAGGATCGAGCCGTATCCGGTACGGACGTGGTCTGCCGCATCGCCTCGGCCTCCAGCAGCGTGCGCAGCGCCACCAGGTCGGCCAGCGGGATCGCGCCGACCTGCAAGGCGGTGCTCAGCGCCAGGCCCGCCGCGCCTGCCGTGCGCTCGTGGGTGACGCGCGGACGCGCGGTGGAAACGGTATCCGCGCCGCTGATCAGACCGTGCGCCTGCAACACCCGCAGCGCCTCGCGGATCGTGGACCGCCCGACACCGAAAGACTGGGCGAGTTCGGTTTCCGTGGGCAGCTCGGTGTCGGCGGGGAATGTGCCGTCGAGGATGGCCACGCGCAGGCGCTGAGCCACGTCCAGGCTCAAGGGCACGCGCGATACCGGCGAGATCGTCATGCACCACATGATAACTTCTTGTCTGTTTGTCAGACAAGCAGCTATCGTGCTTCTCGCTGTGCCTCAGGACACAAAGGCCCCTACCTCACAGACGCGGAAATCAGGTGTCGCCATGACCGACAAGCTCGAGCTCGACCCGGCCAGGACCGCGATCGTGCTCATCGAGTACCAGAACGAGTTCACCAGCGACGGCGGCGTGCTGCACGGGGCGGTCGCCGACGTCATGCAACGCACCGGCATGCTTGCCAACTCCGTCGCCGTGGTCGACACCGCCCGGCGGGCCGGAGTGTCGATCATGCACGTGCCGATCACCTTCGCGGAAGGCTACGGCGAGCTGACCCGACACCCCTACGGCATCCTCAAAGGCGTCGTGGACGGGAAGGCGTTCGTGAAGGGCACGTGGGGCGCGGCCATCGTCGACGAGCTGGCTCCGGTGAACGGGGACATCGTCATCGAGGGCAAGCGCGGGCTCGACACCTTCGCCAGCACGAACCTCGATTTCATCCTTCGCAGCAAGGGCATCGACACGATCATCCTCGGCGGCTTCCTCACCAACTGCTGCGTGGAGTCGACCATGCGCACCGGTTACGAGCGCGGCTTCCGGGTGATCACCCTGACCGACTGCGTCGCCGCCACCTCGCAGGAGGAGCACGGCAACGCCATCTCCTACGACTTCCCGATGTTCTCGCTGCCGATGACCTCTACCGACGTCATCGCCGCCCTGTAGTCCCGCCGTCGCCCCGCCCCAGCGGCCGCAGGCCAGAATGCTCTCGGGGTTCGACTGCCCGCCGTCGGCGGCCCTGGTGCGCAGGCAGTTGGCATCGCCCGGAGCGAACGGCGTGAGACCACCGGCAGTCCCGCTCCAGGCGGTGTCCGACCATCTTTGTGGAGCACGTCCCGGACCCGGTCCGGGCTGGTGAACGTCACCTCGGCGATCTTCGCCACGGGCGTGCTCTGTGCGGATAACAGCACCATCTG
>NZ_JBHVST010000245.1:0-3977 GCF_042885015.1 Streptomyces sp. NPDC058086
CCCCGGCACCACACACAACCGAAGTAAGAGAGAAATGATGAGCATGACCGACCGCGAACCGCAGGCCCTCGATGTCCTGGACGACGCCGGACGAAAGGTGCTGTTCACCGAGGCCCGCACCGCGAACACCTTCGCCGAGGCGGCCGTTGCGGACGACGAACTGGCCATGATCTGGGAACTCGCCCGCTGGTCGCCGAGCGCCGCCAACGGCCAGCCTCTGCGCGTGCTCTTCGTGCGCACCCGAGAGGGCAAGGAGCGACTCGTCCGGCATCTCGACGAGGGCAACAGGGCCAAGACGCTCAGTGCGCCGGCCGTAGCGGTCCTGGCGTACGACCTCGACTTCCACGAGCAGATGCCGACGGTCTTCCCGGCCCGCGGGGACTTGCTGCGAGCGGCGTTCGCCGACCAGACCGACGCGCGCGAGAGCATCGCGGCCTACAACTCGGCACTGCAAACCGGGGTCTTCCTTCTCGCGGTCCGTGCGGCGGGGTTCGCGGCCGGTCCCATGGCGGGCTTCGACAAGGCCGGTGTGGACGAGGAGTTCTTCGCCGGTACCAACTGGCGCTCGCATCTGGTGGTCAACATCGGACACCCCGGTGCCGACCCGTGGTTCCCGCGGCTGCCCCGCGTGCCCGTCGAGCACGCCCTCGCCTGGGCCTGATGGCACTGCAGCCGCCTGGTCGCGCGGGATCCTAAGTCCGATCAGCCCGAGAGTGGTCGGCGTAGAAGTGAGAGGTGCCATGCCGTGGTCGCCGGTGCTCTCCTGAGTACCGGCGACCACGCACACCGCTTGGACTGCGACCACGACTACCGCCGGGATCGTGGTGACGGCCACCGCCGGGACCAGGGCACCAGCTCCTCGTGGGGCGATCGCGGTGGGGACCGCGACGGCGGGAGCCACTACAACCACGACCGGCAGGGCAGTGGCCGCTGACACGAACATGGCTCTTGCCAGGCAACCAAGGTTGCCTGCATCCCTGTGATGTCCCCGGCGGTCAGCGGTGGCTTTGTCTGCTCCTGCCGACCGGCCGGACACCCTGGCGACAGCGCGAGATGTAGCTCCCGCGAGCGCCCTCGTGCCGTCCGCCACCGGTCCTGCCGCAACCATCCCTACGGCTCGAGGCTCCAGGAGCGAACCCATGCGCCGTTGCAGGCCGAGACCGCCCTGACCAGCTGCCTGGACCCCGTGGCGACGTTTAGCGTGGCCATCCTGAGGCTGGCACACTGAATGTGTGTCCCCGTTGATGACCGCTGCTGATCAGAATGCGTCCTCATCGATTACCGGCGCCGCCGTCGTGTCGGTCTGCGCATTGGTCTTCACGGTCTCCTCATTCTGGTGGATCAATGCCAGACAAGGGCGCCTGAAGACATGGGAACCTCATTCCTTTGCAGCGGTTTTCAACTACTCTCTGGTTCGCCTGCGGCTTCCGCTCGTCCTTCACAACACCGGCGCCAAGCCGATAGTTGTGCAGGATCTCAGGCTCACCTTCCCTGATGAGCCCGCCTCTCATCTACCACTCTTGTGGATGTCTTCGCCGTCTCGTCTCCAACCCGGACCGGACGAGGAACCGAAGTTGCCGGCCGGATTCGTTGTGGCCGGAAGAGAAGCTCAACAACTTTTCATCGAGCTTGAGGCACCGTTTCCCGGGCTCCTTCCGGAGGCCCGTGACTACAGGGTCCAAATTCAAGTGAGGGTTGGCCACCGCAAGGGGTGGCGCCCGCTTCTGACGTTCACGTTGAGGACCACCAACATCATTGATCCTGACCGGTACGCCGTCTGCAACAACGCACCTCTTGAACTGACGAAGGAGGATCAGCAAAAGGCAGACGCTGCGCTCCTGGAGCTGTTGGACAACCAGGGGAAGGACGCTTCCGCGCAGGGTGGGACCACGCAGCGAGACTCTTCGAGCGACGACGGCAACGCCGGTACCGACCTGTAGGCCGGGAAGATGGTCATGAGACCGGCAAGGGCGGACGTGTTGATTCACTGCACGTACGGCACGTCCTGACCGTTGCGCCCGTTCGGCGCCGCCGCCCGCCCGGGCTTCCTCCATCGAACATCTCGTGATGGGAGTGACGGAGCGTGGAGTGCTGCATCCACACCCCGATGACCGCACTGGCGTCCTGCCTCGCGCCACCGGCCCCCAAGGGACCGAGAAGGGGTAAGCGATCGCTTGCCGCGACCGTATTCGCTGCGTGTCGGTGTTCAGCGTTCAGCGTCTTCTACCGCCTGCTTAATGCCGCGCAGCGCCTCGTCGAGGCCGTGGTGGATCCGCTCGCCTTCCGTGTGCTCGGTATGCAGCTCCACGGTAAGGCGGCAGGTATCGGCGGTCTCACCTGGGCCCACGTGCAGCTGCCCGTGATAGTCGTGCGGCCCCGGCACACCCCATTCCAGGCTCTTGCCGTCCTCTACCACTGTCACCCACGCCTCACTGGTCACGTCCTGTTCCGGCGCATCAACGGGTTCGACGTGGGCGGTGACAGTGACCTTGTCGCCGTCGTGAGGGCGCGCCGCCCTGAGCCGCGGCATGTACGAATGCAGATGCTGCACATCGGACAGGTAAGCAAAAAGCCGGTCCGAGGGCACGTGCACGGTGATGCTGTCACTGAAGTCACCCATAGTTCGAACGGGTCCCCCGAGCGCTCTGTGACGAAACGGAACAGAGCATCGATCGCCCGGTTTGCGCAGAGACCATTCACCACGGCCCGGTGCGCCGAACGCAGAAACCGGAGGCTGGCGGTTGCGGCCATGGAGGCAGCCTTACGGGTGGAATTCGCCCTTTGTGGACGATCATGTTACGTATTTCCCCCCAACGGCAGCGTCACCTTCCCCACCCACACGTTCGAGCCCGACTCCCTCGTAGTACATCGGGCTCCGTGCGGGTTGCGGTCAGTCCCACCAGCCGTCGCTGGCGTGCCAGCGCTGCACCCACTCCAAGAAGCCGAGCGCTCTCGGCATGGGATATGGGTAGGCGCCGACGCCGGTGACGAGCCAGACCTTGCCTCGTTCAGAACCGGTCACGACGAGGACCGAGTAGGAGAGTCCATCGTCGGTGCCGAGCAGGATAGTGCCGTGGTTGGAGACGGCGGCGACGCGCTCGTGGTGGTCTTCGGTTAGGGGCTCACCTTCCCAGGACCAAGTCTCCTGGAGCGGGAACAGGCGGCGGGATTTCGATCCCCTTGGTTGGGCCAGTCCGAGGGGAGCCAGCCGGGGGGGGCAGGAGGCCACCATCTTCCGGTGGCCCGAGGGATGACCCGTTGGCGATCTCGACGACCAATCTCCGGTATGGCTCCGGGAGGACGACCCTGTTTTCGGATTCCCACGCCGAGACGGCTGGCGATCACCGCAGCCGGCACGCTTCGGCGAGCAGCTCGGCCTGGCGGAACCAGTCACCGGGAACAGCAGGGCGGTTCAGGGTGGGCCCGGCAGGCGGGTCTTTCAGGGCTGGTCGTCCAGCAGGCCGAGTTCCTGCCGCATCTGCTGGACCCGACGTGAGGCGCGGATGGCGTCGTCGTCGGTGAGTTCGCTGAGGACGGCCTGGACGGCGGCGACCATGGCGGTCAGGGAGGGGCGGGCCTGGATGCCCTCGACGGAGGTGACGATCAGGTGGTCGGCGTACTCGGCGAGAGGCGTGGAGTCCAGGTCGGTGAGGACGCTGACGGTGGCGCCTAGCTTGCTCCACTCGCAACCAAAGAAGCTCCGTCACAACAACGGCGGCACCTGACAAGAGCCATATGTTCGAATTACGTTCGATATATTGTTCGTGGGACGGACGAATTACCCCTGCAGCTGGAGGTGGGCGACATCTCACGAAGCGTCTGCGTCCGATTCTTCTGCATCGGCGAGCACGGCACCTCCCTGCCCTGACACTGCAGCGACTGCTAGGACGTGTTTGAGATGTTGATCAAGGTCGTGAAACGATCTTCAGATGTCTCGTGGCGATCTGACGGATGCGCAGTGGGAGCGGCTGGAAGCG
>NZ_JBHVST010000246.1:0-3833 GCF_042885015.1 Streptomyces sp. NPDC058086
TCCAGCCCCACCCTCGATCAGCGAACAGACCGATCATGGCAGCCCGGCACACTCATCATCACCGGTTTACGGATTTCCCAACGGAGTCGTTCACGAGGGGGAGTAGTCACCATGGCCGTGTTGCGGGCGCTGACGCCCGGCAGGCCGTGCAGCTTCATGTAGTGGTTGACGGTCTGAGGGCTGCGGGGGCGGCTTGGGGGCCGGCCCGGGAAGAGGAAGCCCGGTGTCCCGGTGTGCGGCTGCTGGAGCACGGCGGCTCCCTGGCGGCCCTGGTGACGTTCGTGGCGTCGACGACCGTGAACCGGCGCCGCGCCATCCGGCGCTCCAGGACCAGGTGCAGGGCGTCGACCGCGTCGGCCGTCGCCTCCTGGTCGCCCGCGTCGTCGCTCACCGCCTCGCGCATCGCGTCCAGTGACAGGACCTGCGAGGCGGGCCAGGTGCCGGCCAGCGTGCTCTTCCCGGCGCCCGACGCACCGATGAGGACCACCAGGCAGCTACGCCCCGGGAAAGTGATGTCACACCCATCATGACAGGTCAGAGGTCGTTTTCGTAGGAGGAACGGCACAGGTGACGAGCCTTGTTCGGCCCTCTCTGGGGCACCCAGAATCTCCGTTATGAATCACTCGGGGAAAGTCGATCAGGACGACATCGTGCGAGCGCGGAATGTGCTGCTCGCATCGGGTCGCCGCACGCCGCGCGAGGAAGTCGACGCGTACCGAGTACTCGCCCAGGTCAGCCCCGCCTCGTACCTGCCGCTCTTGGCCAGGGCGCTGCAACGTCTGAGTTACGACACCAGCTCCGGCAAGAAGCATGCGGCCTGCCTCGCGCTGTGCGAGGAGGCGGTGGCCGTGGCGCGGTCCATCGATTCGGCCGAACCTGCCCGTGCGGATGTTCTGTACGAGGCTCTCAACACGTGCCAGAGAGAGCTGTACGACCTGGGGCGACGCGCCGAAGGGCTGGCCATGCGCGCCGAGATGCTCGCCATTGGGCGTGCGCAGGCCGAACTGTCCGGAGACTCCGTGGTCAAAGGACTGCGTGTATGGGCTGCCGGTCTTTCCGAGGAAGGCCGGTATGCCGAGGCTGCCGATGCCATGATCGAGTTGGTCGCAGCGATCCTGCCCGATGGGCCCGCCAGCGGGGGTCTCGCCTGGTCACTCCTGGAGTGGATCGCCGCTCTCCATGACGCCGGCCGGTCCGGCGAAGTGCTCGCCGCGTTCGAGACACTCGTCAGTATGGAAGCGGTCGAAGCCGCGAATGACCGCAGCCCGATGGCCTGCCATCTCTACTCGCTCATTGGGTACGCGCGGATGCTCGACACCCACGGCCGAGGAGGGCAGGCGGCCCTCGTGCGGCAAGAGGCACTCGCCTTGCTGACGGAGTTGGCCGATACCGGTGAGCGGAAGTCCTGGAGTGGCTATCAGGCGTCGTTTTGGGCGGTGCTGCTGACCTTCTCCGGTGCCGAAAGCGATCGGCCTGCGCCCGATGGACCGCGTCCGCCTTCGGGGGCGGCGCCCATGCAGTGGTCGCCCGATGCCAAGCGGCGTTACTTCGACAGCCGTCATGCCCTCCGTGAAGAGGTGGACACCCTTGCTGCGCGAGCCACCGAGGATCCGGACCAGCATCTGGCCGAACTGGTCCGGCTGCATCGGGTCCTCACCGTCCGCTCCGCTGTTTACTGGGAGAACCGTACCCATCTGTTCGCGGAGCGAGTGCGCTCCTTGTTCGACGACGGAGTGGGTCTGGCCCGTCGGCTGTCTCAGCATGATCCGACAGACGGAACGCGAACACTGGCCAGGATCCTGATCGACCGATCGACCTTCCACACCGCCGCCTGCGAGTTCGGGCCCGCCCTCGACGACTTCCGCCAAGCCCTGAGCTACCTGGGGGAGGCCAACTAACCTGAGTCGGCCGACGTCCGCTCCAGGACTCGTACACACGAGCAGCTCCGCCAGACCGAGGAAGATCGGCGATTCCGCAACTTCCAATAGCCCGGGTTACCAGTATCCGGCAAGTCCGGGTAGGTCAGCGAGGTCATGCGGAGTCTCCTTGCGGGGCAAGGGCTTGGGCCGCCCAGATCAGGTGCTGCCCGGCGTTGTCGGTGATCAGGGCGGCGGCCTCGTGCAGCGGGCACGAGGCGTCGCCGTCGGGTTCGGTCTGTTCGGCCCGGCGCGCGGCGGTGGTGAGCAGCTGCGCGACGGCCGCGATGAACCCGCCGGGTGGGTCGGTGTCCTCGATGAGTTCGCGCAGGATCGCGGCGAGCTCCGCCTGGTCGACGTCGGCGGCGCCCAGGTCGTCCTGGATCTGCTGGAGCGCGAGCTGGGCGATGCCAGCCGAGGCGCGGATGCGTTCCAGACGGGTGCGGGCCTGCGCGGCCGCTGTCACAACGCGAGGCTGGCGGCGGCCAGCGCGAGCAGGGCCAGGGCGGCGAGGGACAGGTCGACCGCGCGCCGCAGGTGGATGAACTTCCGTACGGCGAGGGCGGACAGGACCCGGATGCGGGCGGCGCGGGTGTCCCCGTCCATGCAAGCGCGGATCTCGTCTTCGTCCAGGCGTGCCCAGTGCGGGAAGGACGCCCGGTCGTCGCCGCGCAGGCGGGGCCTGACGACTAGGAGCAGCAGCACGGCGGCCGCGCCCAGGGCGAGGACGGCGAGCGCGCCGAAGACCTTCGTCGCGATCGGCAGGTCCTTGTCCGCGACGGACGCGAGGCCGGCGAGGACTGCGCCGTTGAAGGCGAGCAGTAAGGGCGACTTGCCGTCCGTGCGTCCGGAAACGCGCGGGTTCGCAGATTCCGGGACAGGTGTGACGACGAACCCGGCTCCCTGCCCACCGTTGGAGGCGGCTCGGGGAGCGGGTTCCACTGGCCATTAAGCACTGGGCCGGCCAGATGAAGATCCGTATCTTGGCCACATGGTGGATTCGGGAGAGTCGAGACTCTTTGTGAACCGTTGGGGCGACACGTCGGACCCGGCATCTGTAGGACGCGCTTCCTACCGGGATGAGTGCGCGTGCTTCGACCAGGCCAAGCCGCATCCGCGAGCCCGTGTCGGTTTCCACGCCGAACATCAGGACACCTCGACCGCGGGGTGACGACATCTGCTGGAGTTGATCGACGAGGCGGTGGAAGACGGGAGGGAGGAGTTCCGACCTCTGGTCGACCTCAGTGCCGAGGAGCGCCGACAGGTCATCACCCTGCCGCCGAGCATCGCCAAACTGACGGCGGTCAAGCACTTCGTGCTCTACGGCAGCAACCTGGTCCGAATACCGCCCGAGATCGGTGCAATGACCAGCCTGGAGGAACTCACCCCCTACACCTCGTACCGGCTGCACTGGTTCCCCTACGAGATCACCAGATGCTCAAAGCTGGTCCGGAGCACGGTGAGCACCCGCGCGCTGTTCGGGAACTACAAGCTCCGTCCTCTTTTCCCTCGACTGCAGCCACCGCGAGTTTCCGTCACTGATCTTGACCCGTCAGCGCTTGATGCCCGGCGCTGGGGTACCACGGTCATCCGTGGGTGCAGTGTCTGCGATCGGCCGATCGAACAGGGTGGGCTCCACCAAGTGTGGATCTCCCTTCGGGTGGCCACCGACGTCCTGCCTCTCCTGGTCAACGCCTGCTCGGCAGCTTGCGTTTCCGCCCTGCCCTCCGGTCCCGAGGACTACGTGCAGCTGCCGCACACAGGCGGCGGGGTCAAGCAGCCGCCGTCCGACTGGGACTGATCGGACTGTCAGCGGGGCAGTCGGGCTGTCCGCTCTGGATACGCTGCAGCGACGTAGCGCATGGCGGTCTGTTCGGTGATGCCGAAAAGCCTCATGAGCTTGAGCGGGTCGCCGGT
>NZ_JBHVST010000247.1:0-3778 GCF_042885015.1 Streptomyces sp. NPDC058086
GGCTCCCCCTCAAGAGTCGTGAAGCCCAGGATGTGGCCGTCCCTGTCAGCCACCGTGGCTCGCCGACGTGCGACCTCATGCGCGCCAACAGCGAGCTCGTCTCGGCATGCGTCCAGAAACTCGGCGTCATAGCCCCAATGCGCCTTGGATCGCAGTGCCAAGTCGCTGAGGACCTCGGCTTCCATCGCCCGCGCAGGCCTGATCAGCACGCTCATCTATGCCCCCCGGTCAGATGTGGGTCTCTCGATCTTCGCACCCTGCAGTCGTGCGGGAGAAGTACGCGATGGTCAGCGGCTAGACGGGACGAGCGTTCAGCATGCCGTTGCTGGAGGCAGGACTTGGTAGCACCGTCGGTCGCGGATGAGTGCCCACAAGACGTTGACGCGTCGCCGGGCCAGCGCCAGGACGGCCTGGATATGGCTTTTTCCTTCGGCTCTCTTGCGGTCGTAGAACCGCTTGGAGTTGGGATCGTTCCAGGAGCTGACCAGCGCGGATGTGTAGAAGACGTGCTGCAGGCGCCGGTGGTAGCGCTGTGGGCGGCGCAGATTTCCGCTTGTCTTGCCGGAGTCGTGCGGGGCGGGAGCGACACCGCCGAAGGCCGCGAGCCGGTCCGCGGTGGAGAAACCGTCCAGGCTGCCGCCGACCGCAACCAGGAACTCGGCCAACCCGTGATCAGAAAGGTAGAGCCAGCTGATGGACACCACCCACGTCGCCGTCGATGGCTGGGTCGACGCCATCCCCGCCCCCGGCCCGCGCGGCACCGCGACGTTCGACCTGATCGTCCGCCCCGCCGACGCGGACACCGCCGCCACCGACACCCCTGACACGGTCGTCTCCTGTACCAGCGGAGCCCCCCAGATCACCCACGCGTTGCTGACCGACATACAGCCCGGCGACCTGCTCCGTGTCACCGGCATGCTGGTCCACCCCCAGGCGCCCGGCGAGGCCGCCCGACTCACCGTCCACGGCCTGGAGGAACCTGGACACCGCGCTGATCTCGGTCCTGAACGACATGGTGCTGGACCGGTACGACGACTCGTCGACCTCGGCGTGCCCGTCTTCACCGACACGGCCTCTGTGCCTCAGACAGATACGAACCTCACGGCTGTTCGGGTTTGCGGGCAAGGAAGGTAGCGAAGGTCCTTTTACCCCCTTCGCTGGGTTCCTCCACCAGATGCGCGGTGAGGACGAGCCCGGCCTGCTTCAAGAGCTCGACAATCCGATCAGGCGGCAACAGGTAGGACTGGTAAGACACCGGATGCCCGCCATACGCCTGTGTCGGACGTAGGTGCTGGTCGGTCCCCACGTGGCCGGCCAGCATCAAACAGCCGCCGGGCGCGAGAGCGCGGTGGAACTCGCTGAACACCACTGGCAGCAACGTCGGTGGCGTGTGGTGGGTTGAGTAGTACGCAAGGATGCCGCCGAGGTCGTCATCCTCAATCGGGAGCGAGGTCATCGAGCCGACGCTGAAACGCAGACTCGGGTAGGACTTACGGGCCAGCTCGACCATTGCGGGCGATAGGTCGATGCCGAACGCAGGCACTTGCTGCTCGGCAAGGTACGCCGTGACTTTGCCGGGCCCGCATCCCAAGTCGGCGATGGGCCCGAGGCCAGCTGTTCGCACGACCTCTGCGAACACGTTCAGCATCCCTCGTGACAGCGGATCCAGCTCTGCCGGGGGCTTGACCTGCTCAAAGTAGTCGGCGGCGACCGTGTCGTACGACTCCCGGACGGCGGCGAGGTAGGAGAGATCAGGCACGCGGACGACTCTAGATGAGGGGTCGCGGCCCACGTGATCGCTTTCTCAATTCGGGACGGGCCTGCGGCGAGTGCCGTACCGAACGCGGTCAGTCGTCAAAGGAATCCGGATCGACCGAGCTTAGGAGGGCGCTCAAACGTTCTGGCGATCGATACAGGTCGCGCATGAGGATGCCCAGGGCCTCAAGGGCTCCGCGATTCGACGAGTACACGGCGAACATCCCGGACTCGGAGTCGTGCTCCAACTGGTCCGCCGCATGAGGCAGGTGTTCTGCAACAAGGAGTCGTGCGATGCCGTCCCAGGTATAGCCGTTCCCCTCCCGTCCCGCAGCCTGGAGCACTGGCACCAGCTCGCTCCAGTCAGTGAGCAGAAGGCTGTGACCAGGATCGAACTCGATGTCTTGAAGCAGAAACGGTGCCAGGTCATGCGTGTCCATGGCGTGACGATATCCGTGCTCGGAGGCGTGGCAGCACCGAGAAGCTGACGGGCCACAAGATCGCACCCTTAGTCCGGAAAAGAGCCAGCGGACTTTAGTAGGTGACGCACACCGACGAGCAGAACACCGCCGACGCCTTCACCGAAGGCATCAGCGGACCACCACAATCCCGGCACAGCCGCGGCCCGGTGTCGTCGTCCGTGACCACGACCAGCCGCAGCCGGGGCACCCCGTCCCTGCCCATGCGGCCACCATACGGTTGGCAACCGCACCTGCCCCTCGCCTGCAGGCCGTTTCTCACGGCAGAGCAGGTTGCCGAGATTGCCACTGTGCGCCGGGACACAAGGTGAGGACGGCGAGCGCGTCCTGCGCGGCCATGGGGCCGAAGACCGTGGTCTGCGCTGCTTGTCCAGGGTGGAAGAGCACGTAGTGGGCGGCCAGGTAGGACAGGTCGCCCCAGGCTTCGCGCTTGTGGGCACGGCCCAGAAGTTGCCCACAGCGGACGCAGGCGATCCACGGGACCACGAGCAGACCGGCAAGCTCTGGCGCGGAGCTGAGCGAGGCTCCGTTCAACGTGACGGCGTCTGCCAGGGCGACCAAGCGCACGCTGAGGCTGTCGGAATCAGTGGAGCGGCACTGCCTGATCCGTCCTTCAAGGGCTTCACGCTGGCCCCACTCTTCGGCGGTGACCGCCAGCTGTGCACGGATGTCCTCGCCAATCGGAACGTCCTGGGCGAGCAGCCCGGAGACGACCAGGTCGAGGGCGGACTCTTGCTCTCCGATGGAGCAGGAGTCCATGACCTCTTGCGCGTCTGCAGGAGGAAGGAGGGCGGCCAAGGTCCGCCACACGGTTGCTGCATCCGTCACACAGGACAGGCTATCCATACCCGGAGCCCCAGGGGTCTCACCGATCCTACGAATGACCGGCTGACGCCCGCGCCTATAACGTAGGACAGCTTCTCAAGGCGTCGGCACGTGATCGTCGGGCTTTATGCGTCAGTGGCTCGTGGCTACAGAATCACGGCCACCACGGCGGCAGCGGTCAGAAAGGCCATGCCGGCAAGCATGAGATCTACTGCCCATCGGACATAGGTGAACTTCGTCCGCGCCATGTCCGAGAGAACCTTGATGCGACCTGCACGCCTGTCCTCGCTCATCCGTCCATAAATTTCGTCGCGACTGAGCTTTGACCAGTGAGGCCAGCTTGCGCCGTCGTCATTGCTCAGATGCGGACGAACAGTCAGAAGTAGAAACACGATGGCTGCGACCCAGGCTGCTGCCCCAAGTCCACCCACCGCGAGTACGGCCGCGGGCGGATCTGTCTCTGCAGCAGCAGGAACGACTATCGCCAGCCCGGCGCCTGTCAGAGCCAGCAACACGCTTGCCTTGTTGTCGCATCTCCCCAGGGTGCCGGTCAGCGTCTCAACTGCTGCATCTAGGCGTCGATCTATCTGATCTGACGTCGCTGGCGCCGTCCCGTCTGGCTGCTGTCGGCAACGGCTGAATTTGGGGCCAGTTCGAACGGTTCAATCGTGAGCCACTGTGCGGCCTCGGTGTGGTCAGTCAGTCGGTGGCGGTGGGGA
>NZ_JBHVST010000248.1:0-3773 GCF_042885015.1 Streptomyces sp. NPDC058086
TAGCCCGCAGCGACGGACTGACCTCCGCCTCGCCCAAGGAGCTCGCCGTCCAGCGCACCCTGGCCGAGGACCTCGGCGGCACCTTCCACCACGTCGTCGGGGACGACATACCGGTCGCGCTGCTCGACTTCGCGCGCGGGGTGAACGCCACCCAGATCGTGCTCGGCTCCTCGCGCCGCAAGACCTGGCAGTACGTCTTCGGGCCCGGCGTCGGCGCCACCGTCGCCCGCGAGTCGGGTCCCGACCTGGACGTCCACATCGTCACCCACGACGAGGTCGCCAAGGGGCGCGGACTGCCGGTCGCCCGGGGCGCGCGGCTCGGCCGCTCCCGGATCATCTGGGGCTGGCTGGTCGGCGTGGGCGGCCCGGTGGTGCTGGCTGTCCTGCTGAACACCGTCGACCTCGGCCTCGCCAACGACATGCTGCTGTTCCTGACGGTGACGGTCGCGGCGGCGCTGCTCGGCGGACTCTTCCCGGCCCTCGCCTCGGCGGCCTTCGGCTCGCTGCTGCTGAACTACTACTACACGCCGCCGCTGCACCGGCTGACGATCGCCGACCCGAAGAACATCGTCGCCATCGCGATCTTCGTCGGGGTCGCGGTGTCGGTGGCCTCCGTCGTGGACCTCGCCGCCCGGCGTACGCACCAGGCGGCCCGGCTGCGCGCCGAGTCGGAGATCCTCTCCTTCCTCGCGGGCAGCGTGCTGCGCGGCGAGACCAGCCTGGAGGCCCTGCTGGAGCGGGTCCGGGAGACCTTCGGCATGGAGTCGGTCGCCCTGCTGGAGCGGGCCGGTGACGTCGACCCGTGGACGTGCGCGGGCAGCGTGGGCCCCCAGTCACCGAAGCGCCCCGAGGACGCGGACGTGGACATGCCGGTCGGCGACCACATGGCGCTCGCGCTCTCCGGACGCGTGCTGCCGGCCTCCGACCGCCGGGTGCTCGCCGCCTTCGCCGCCCAGGCCGCGGTCGTCCTGGACCGCCAGCGCCTCCAGCACGAGGCCGACCAGGCCAAGGAGCTGGCCGAGGGCAACCGCATCCGCACCGCGCTGCTCGCCGCCGTCAGCCACGACCTGCGGACCCCGCTGGCCGCGATCAAGGCTGCCGTGTCCTCGCTGCGGTCCGACGACGTGGCCTGGTCGGAGGAGGACCAGGCGGAGCTCCTGGAGGCGATCGAGGAGGGTGCGGACCGGCTCGACCACCTGGTGGGCAACCTGCTCGACATGTCCCGTCTGCAGACCGGCACGGTCACTCCGCTGATCCGCGAGATCGACCTCGACGAGGTGGTCCCGATGGCGCTGGGCGGCGTACCCGAGGGCAGTGCCGAGCTGGACATCCCCGAGACGCTGCCCATGGTCGCCGTCGACCCCGGTCTGCTGGAACGCTCGGTCGCCAACCTCGTCGAGAACGCCGTCAAGTACAGCCCCGCCGACGAACCGGTCCTGGTGTCCGCGAGCGCCATGGCGAACCGGGTGGAGGTACGGGTGGTGGATCGAGGCCCCGGCGTCCCGGACGAGGCCAAGGACCGCATTTTCGCGCCCTTCCAGCGCTACGGTGACGCTCCCCGCGGCGCGGGCGTCGGCCTCGGCCTCGCGGTCGCCCGCGGCTTCGCCGAGGCGATGGGCGGCACACTGAACGCCGAGGACACGCCTGGCGGCGGACTCACCATGGTGCTCACGGTTCGGGCGGTGGACAGCCTGCCCGACCTGGCCACGGCAACAGCAGAAAGGCAGGCTTCATGACCAGGGTGCTCGTGGTCGATGACGAGCCGCAGATCGTACGTGCCCTCGTGATCAACCTGAAGGCACGGCACTACGAGGTCGACGCGGCCGCCGACGGCGCCGGCGCGCTCCAGCTCGCCGCCGCCCGCCATCCCGACGTCGTCGTCCTCGACCTCGGGCTGCCCGACATGGACGGTGTAGAGGTGATCAAGGGGCTGCGCGGCTGGACCCGGGTGCCGATCCTGGTGCTCTCGGCCCGGCACTCCTCGGACGAGAAGGTCGAGGCGCTCGACGCGGGCGCCGACGACTACGTCACCAAGCCCTTCGGCATGGACGAACTGCTGGCCCGGCTGCGCGCCGCCGTGCGCCGCGCGGAGCCGACCGGGGGCGGCGAGGACGACGTCGTCGTCGACACCGAGGACTTCACGGTCGATCTGGCCGCCAAGAAGGTCAACCGGGACGGACGGGACGTACGGCTCACCCCCACGGAGTGGCACCTGCTGGAGGTGCTGGTGCGCAACACCGGCCGCCTGGTCAGCCAGAAGCAGCTGCTCCAGGAGGTGTGGGGACCGTCGTACGGCACCGAGACGAACTACCTGCGGGTCTACATGGCACAGCTGCGCCGCAAGCTGGAGGTTGACCCCTCGCATCCTCGGCACTTCATCACGGAGCCGGGGATGGGATACCGGTTCGAGAAGTAGTCCCTGCGGGAAGGGGTACAGGGGAAGCAGGGATGCGGGAAGGGCACGGGTGCGCGAAAGAGCACGGGTGGGCGCACACGTTCATCCGACGTCAGTGCTCCCCGGTACGCTTTCGGTATGAGTGCTGTTCCTCGTTCCGAAAAGCCGGCGGGCCGGTTCCGGCGCATGATCGACCGGCTCTCCTCGTCCCAGGAGGACCTGGAGTCCGAGGAGCTGCGCGAGGACTCCGAGACCGCGGGCTGTACGCGGATCGGTGACTGTCACGACCGACAGATCGTCACGGTTACTGGTACCTTGCGCACGGTCACTCTGCGCCCACGGGCCGGAGTCCCGGCCCTGGAGGCCGAGCTGTTCGACGGTTCGGCCGCCTTGGACGTGGTCTGGCTCGGCAGACGCTCCATCGTGGGCATAGAACCGGGACGCAAGTTGATCGCCTCGGGCCGGATCTCGATGAGCCGGGGCCGTAGGGTGCTGTTCAATCCGAAGTACGAACTCAGACCCCTCGGACGGGAGTAGCCGGTGACGTCGCTCGACAAGCCGACCGAAGACGCCCAGGACGCCCAGCAGGATGCGCGGGCGGTGACCGAGGCCGCACTCTTCGAGGCGTTCGGCGGCGTGCGGGGCATGGTCGAGACGGTGGTGCCCGGCCTGCTCTTCGTCACCATCTTCACGATCAACAAGAACCTGCACTGGTCGGCGATCGCCGCCCTCGGGGTGTCCCTGCTGCTGGTCGTGGTCCGCCTCGCGATGCGGGACACCGTCAAGCACGCCTTCAGCGGCGTCTTCGGCGTCGCCTTCGGCGTGGTCTTCGCGATGATGACGGGCAACGCCAAGGACTTCTACCTGCCGGGCATGCTCTACACGCTCGGACTGGCCATCGCCTACATCGTCACGACCCTCGCGGGCGTGCCTCTGATCGGTCTGATCCTCGGCCCGGTCTTCAAGGAGAACCTCTCCTGGCGCACCCGCAACCCCGGCCGCAAGAAGGCGTACGCGAAGGCCAGTTGGGCCTGGGGCCTGATCCTGCTCGCCAAGTGCGCGATCCTCTTCCCGCTCTACTGGTGGGCCAACACCGCGCAACTGGGCTGGATCCTGATCGCGTTGAAGATCCCGCCCTTCCTGCTTGCCGTCTGGCTCACCTGGGTGTTCCTGGCAAAGGCCCCTGCCCCCATCGACGTGTTCGCCGAGATGGAGGCGGAGGAGCAGGCCGAGAAGGAGCGCAAGGCCGCCCGCGCCGGCGAGTCCGGTGACGAGGCCACGGCCGGCCGTCACCGCCGCGACGCGTAGCGGTTTCCCGTACGACGTAGTTCCCGGTACCACGTAGTTCCCCGTACGACGTCGGGGGCGCCCGGAGATC
>NZ_JBHVST010000249.1:0-3400 GCF_042885015.1 Streptomyces sp. NPDC058086
CTAGGGCGGGCACCCTGGTCCACGAGGGCGGGGACCAGGGGCCTCCTGCCATGACAGGGCGGTCACCCGAGTACGGCCCAGGCCAACGCCGGGAGGCGCCCGAGGGCCGGGGCAGCACCTTTACGCCACCGGGTCGCCGAAGCCCGGCGACCCGGTGTCCGGCCTGCCCGCCGGGACTGCCCTGGCCGCCGCCATCCCGGGCCAGTGCTCGGAAGTCCCCGCGCCCGTGTAGCGCTGATTCCGAACCGCCACCTCGTATTCTGGGCTCTGTCACTTTGCCCTGATTACGCAGCGCTACGTGTCTGTTCGCCGTAGCTCTACGAGCGAACCCATCGTCAGCAGTTGGTGATCGACCAGACCTTGGCCCAGTTGCCGTGCGTGTCGTGGGAACCGGGCCCGTTGTCCTGGTAGACGAACTCGCCGTTTTTACCCCACATGGTGGCTACCATCCACGACTGGGTCTGATTGTTGTACCAGGACCCGGCCCCACTCCAGCCCGACCCATCGAGGGGATGTTTCCCGCACGGCCCCATCCGCTGCTCCCGGCCGCCGTAGTTGACGGCTGTGTAGGCGCAGAAGTCTCCGTAGGGGCAGACGTGCGCTGCGGCCAGGCTGGTCACCGGACCGCGCGTGGTGGCGAGGTCGCGCACGTACTTCTCGCCGGGCACGACAAGTCGCACTGAGGCGCCGTGGCCCAGGTCGATGATGTTCGCCGCCACCTGTCGGCCCCCGGACTCGGCGATGGTGGTATTCACCTGCCGCTGCAGTTCCGCGCTCTGCGTATCGGTCAGTCCGGCTTGGCGGCTTTGCGCCGCGAACACGGAGTGCGTGTCAGGAGCGGCCGAGGCTGTGGCGGCAGGTGTGGCTAACGCGCCGATACCCCCCAGCGCTGCAGTTGCTGCCGCGAGCGCGAGCCGCTTGTGCATGTTCATATTCCGATTCCTTTCTGCTCTGACCGGCCGGGCAAGCCGAGGTGGCTGTCCGCGCCGTGTGACCTCCACTGTTCCGGTCGGGGGATTGAATGGGCAGCCGGTTTTGCACCCTGATCAATGACCGCGTCGTGCGAACATGACAATCTTCCGGCCCGCATAGAGCAACGAGCGCCCACCCCATGTCCTCCGGCGCCCAGCGCCGGTTCAAATCCTGGGGACCGCCGCTGGCAGCGGGTGCCTGCTTGGCATAGACAAGTGTGGCAGCGAGACCGCGCTCAGTGTTGGCGCTGAACGCACAGTGGTTAACGGTCAGTGCATGGTTCGCCGTGGAGTACCGCTCGACGGTAGGTGCTCGGCGGGACCCCGTAGGCAGTGCGGAATGAGCGGGTGAAGTCGGAAGCATGGACAAAGCCCCAGCGTGCGGCAAGGAAGCCGATCGGCTTGTCGGACGACTGGGGGTCGGCAAGGTCCCGGTGACAGCGTTCCAGGCGTCGCTGCCGGATCCAAGCGCTCACGGTGGTGCCCTGCGGTTGGAACAACCGGTGCAAATACCGCACGGAGATGTGGTGGGCGGCCGCGATTGCGGCGGGCGACAACTGCGGGTCGTCCAAGTGGTGTTCGATGAAGGAGTGGACGCTGACCATCAGCGCCTGCTGGCGGCTCTCGGGGGGAAGGGTGTCGGCCGCGCCCAAGTGGTGCGCCAGGAAGGCGGTGATCAGGTCCAGCGTGACCGCGCCCAGGCGTACGGCGTCCTGCGACCGGCAGAAGCGGACTCGACGACCGCACTGGTCAGAAACTGCGACAGGATCGCCCCCATGCCGGTATTTCCTGGCAGCGGCACCGCGAAGAGGCGGTCAGCCTTCGCCGCGGGAAGAGGAAACGCCGCACGGGGCCAATTCACGATGATCCCCTCGACCGCGCCCCCGCCGTCGGGGAAGGTCCAGGCGTCGCACGGGTGCGACGTGTCATAGAGCACCACGTCCCCAGCACCCACCAACGCGTCACGCCCGCAGTGGGAAATGCGCTGCCCGCCGCTCAGCGTCAGGGCCAGGTGGTACAGCTCCGGGTCGGACCGACGTATCAACGCCGGTGTTCGACGCGAGCGCAACGACGGATAGGACAGCACCGACGAGACCACAGCCCCAAGCTCCAGCACCCGGGCACTGGGGGCGGAAGTCATCGGCATGGTCGCTGGTGAACTCCGTAGGCATGAGCGTGTGCGACGTCACCTCCCGCCACCACTCGAACCGATCAGCGACCGGCAACTCCTCGCTACGCAAAACGGCCTCAATCACCTCACACACCCCCGTCCCGGCCGTAGGCGCGGTGCCGGTATTCGCCGGGTGGCATGCCGTAGGCGGCACGGAAAGCCCGGCTGAAATCCGCCGCGTGCCTGAAACCCCACCGGGCGCCCACGGCGTGGATCGGCCGTAAGGACAGCGCGGGCTCGGCCAGGTCCCGGCGGCACCGCTCCAGACGCCGGTGCCGGATCCACCCGCCGACGGTGGTGCCCTGTTGTTGGAACAGCCGGTGCAGGTACCGCACCGAGATGTGGTGGGCGGCAGCGACCACGCCGGGGGACAACTGCGGGTCGCCCAGGTTGCGTTCGATGAAGGAATGGATGCTGACCATCAGCGCCTGCTGGCGGCTATCGGGAGGAACGGCGTCGGCCGCGTCCAGGTGGTGGGCCAGGAACACCGTGACCAGGTCCGTCATGACCGTGCCCAAGCGGACGGCGTCCTGCGGATGATAGGCGGCAGGCTCACCGGTCAGGCCGATTAAGAACTGGGAGAGTAGTCCTCCAACGCCGATATTTCCTGGCAGAGGGGTCACCAGGAGACGGTCGACTTTGGCGCCAGGCAGGGGCAGCGCGGCGCGGGGCACATCCACGATGATCGCCCCTGCCTCACCCTGCTCAGCGAAGCACTGCGAGTCATAGGGGTGGGAGCTGTCATATAGCAGCAGGCTGCCCTCCTCGAACAGCGCATCCCGCCCGCACTGGGACACCCCACGTTTGCCTCGTGTAGGCAACGCCAAGTGATAAAGCTGCGGGTCGGACCGGCGCACCAGGGCCGGAGTGCGGCGAACGCGCATCGGAGAGTACGACACGACCGACGCCCGTGAATCTCCTACCTCCAGCCTCTTGATCGAGGCTCGGAAGTCATCGGCGTGGTCGCTGGTGACCACACTCGGCAACAAGGAGCGGGAGATCAACCCGCACCACCACTCGAAGCGGTCGGCGACCGGTAAATCCTCGCTGCGCAACACACCTTCGAACACCTGACATACCCCCTAGAAGGATCATGAAGATCTTGCTCGATCTAGCCGCCGAGCGTGCGGTGAGCAGCTGCCTTGCTTACCAGCGCCAGCTGGCCTGGTGACCAGCCCGGCCGCCCTCTGGTTCCGAACGCCTCGGCGAACTCGGCGTCCGCGAACAACTCGTCACGGACCCGCATCGCCAACGGGTA
>NZ_JBHVST010000250.1:0-3261 GCF_042885015.1 Streptomyces sp. NPDC058086
ATCGTCCAGGGGGATCCTGGAGCTGTGGCAAGGAAGAGCGTCCACAGTTGCAGCCCTGCGGCAGCCCGCTGCCCCAGGACTGCCGGAAGCCACGCCGGTACTGCTCAGCGGCCTGCCGCACAAAGGCAGGTTAGCGTGGGGTGACTTCTGCGGTGAGGCGGCCGGTCCAGGGGCACCAGTAGAGGCCGGGGAGGAAGGCGCCGCCGGCTTCGTCCAGGTGGTCCTCGACGTAGGGGATGGTGGCGTCGCAGACCTCGATGGCCGCGTCGGCGAAGCTGATGCTGTCCGGGTTGTAGTGGAAGTCCCACTGGGGGTTGTAGAAGGCCGAGCGCTTGATGATCCGGCCGATGACAATCTTGTGTTCCCCGCTCGCGACGATGTCGCGGGGTTCCTTGATGACTTCCGGCCTGGTGATCTCGATGACGAAGTTGTGGCCGGTGATGTCCCGCATGTTGAAGTACGCGGCGTCGCCGGCGGCTCCGGCCTGTCCGCTCTGCCCCATGGTCAGAGCGAGCAGGGTGACCGCAAGGGTGACGATCCGGGTGGTGATACGTCGCATGAGGGCAGCTCCGTGCCTGGGGGCCGTGACACTCACGACCATTCATCACGCAAAGTGGCTGAATGACTACACTAAGTAAACGATCATACTCGGAACCCCGCTACCCAAGATCCTCGACAGCGTCAGACACTCACCGAGGTTCCCCACTCGCTTGAGGACTTGATCAAGCGAGGCGAGGAGTAGCCCCGGTCGTTTTTCAAGAATCGCCATCAAGGTGTGCCCGGCCGAGCTCAGCCGACCGCCCTGGCGTCGCTCTCGCCTCTCCACAGGCTGACGTGAGAGAGGACAGGATCGGTGCGAAACTGGGCACAGAAGGGGTGATTCCCGTGTCGGACCCACCGCACGCGTCCTCGGGTCCCGACACCGCCGTCGACGAGAATCGGCTGGAAGAGCTGATCATCGAGGCGCAGACTGCCCTGCCAGTCGAACTGCCCGCCCTGGCCAACCGGTGCGCCTCCGCCCTCGGCCTGGACACCGCGTCGATCTACCTCGTCGACCTGCAACAACAGCTCCTCATCCCACTCGACGAGGCTTTGGAGCCGCTGCCGGTGGACCGCTCGTCGGCCGGCTGGGCGTACCGCACGGTCTCCCCACGGGTGGCCGAGGCCGACGCCGGCTTGATCCTCTGGATGCCTCTGGTCGATGGTGCGGAACGGCTGGGCGTGCTGGCGGTGCGGACCGCCTCGCTCGACGGGGTGCGGATGCGCCGCAGCCGGATGCTGGCCCATCTGTTCGCCATGCTGATCACCTCCAAGCGCGCCTACAGCGACTGGCTCGCCGCCCGCACCCGCACTGCGACCATGCAGTTGCCCGCCGAGATGCTGCGGGCCTTCCTGCCACCCCGCACCATCGGCAGCAGCAGGTGCGTATCGACCGCGGTCCTGGAACCGGCGTACGACATCGCCGGCGACGCCTTCGACCACTCGGTGGTCAAGAACATCCTGCACACCATGATCCTCGACGCCATGGGGCACGATCTGACCGCCGGCCTGACCACGTCGGTCACCATGGCGGCGGCGCGCAACGCCCGCCGGAGCGGTGCCGACCTGGCCGATGTCGTCGGCTCCGTCGACCAGGCGCTCGCCCAGTGGCTGCCCGACTCCTTCTGCACCGGCGTGCTGTGCCGGCTCGACGCCGAGACCGGGGTGCTGCGCTGGGTCAATTGCGGTCACCCCCCACCGCTGCTGATCCGTGCCGAGCGGGTGGTCGCGCGGGCGCTGGACAGCCCCCCACAGCCGCCGATCGGCCTGGCTGGCCCACTCGCCCCGGCAGCCCGGCAAGTCCACGAGACGACCCTGGAACCGGGCGATTGCGTCCTGCTCTACACCGACGGTGTCGTGGAAGCTCACGACGCAGACGGTGCGGAGTTCGGCCTTGACCGGTTCACCGACTTCATCATCCGCTCCTCCTCCGCCGGACAGCGCCCGGCCGAGGTGCTGCGGCTGCTCATCCACGCCATCCTCGATTACCAGCGCAACCAACTGCGGGACGATGCGTCCATCCTGCTCTTCGAATGGCGTCCACAGCACCGGTGACGCGATATTGCGCCGAGCCTCGCTGTACTCATGCTCCGTCTTCGGCCGGGTCGACCACTCAGTCGGCACCTCCTCCCCGGTGCCCGGGCTGGGAATCCGAGCAAAGTCAATGCGTCGTTGTGCGGCGTCCTAGGACATGGAAACGATGTTGGCTGACAACATCTGTGAGTCTTTACCTGGCTAGTCCGGGACCGGCTGGCAGGGTTGATGTCGGTCGCCTCGTCGCTGTCGTGACTCGTGACTCGTGACTCGTGACTCGTGACTCGTGACTCGTGACTCGTGACTCGTGACAACAATGGCCCCGTAGGTGCCTTGCTACTGACCTTTTCGGGTTGCCTTCGGGTGGTGACGTTGGGTGATCCCTGCGGTATGCCGGTGTTATGCGGTACGCGGATGGTGGGGGCCTGACTGCTGAGCGGCGGGCTGCGCGTGAAGGGATCCGGCTGGAGGCCGGGCAGAGGTTCGCACGAGGTGACAGGACTGCGGACATCGCCAAAGACCTGCGGGTGAGCGAGCGTTCGGTGGAGCAATGGCGCCGGGCCTGGCGTGAAGGCGGTATCGAGGGTCTGAAGTCGAAGGGACCCGCGAAACTGCCGAAGCTGTCGGACGAACGCTTCGCCCTGCTGGAAAAGGAGCTGGCCAAAGGGCCGGCCGCGCATGGCTGGAAAGACCAGCGGTGGACACTGGAACGCGTCAGAACGCTGATCGGCCGCCAGTTCAAGGTCAGTTGCTCGATCGCGGGAACGTGGCGGCTCCTGCACCGCCACGGCTGGTCCTGGCAGAGCCCGGCCCGTCGCGCGCTGGAACGCGACGAACACGCGGTCGAGCTCTGGAAGAAAGACGTGTGGCCACAGGTGGAAGCACCGCGGCGGCGCTCGGGGCCTACATCGTCTTCGAGGACGAAGCCGGGTTCGCGATGACGCCGCCACGCGCCCGCACATGGGGCCGGCGCGGGCAGACTCCCGTGGTGCGAGTGCGGGGACGGTCCCGGCGACGGATCTCGATCGCCGCGATGTGCTGCTACCGGCCCGGCGAAAGACCCCGGCTGATCTACCGGCCCCGCTTCCACCTCCTCCTCAAAGGCGCACGCAAGAGTTTTGCCTGGCAGGACTACCGTGACCTCCTGGTCCGCGCGCACCTGCAACTCGGCGCCCCGATCGTTGTCGT
>NZ_JBHVST010000251.1:0-3243 GCF_042885015.1 Streptomyces sp. NPDC058086
CCCTGTACGACGGTGACGCGCTCCCCACGGACGACCCCCTCCCAGCATGATCAACCAGAAGATCATCCCACCCGGTCAGCCAACGTGACAGCGCCGTCGCCGGGCCCCTGTCTCCAACGGCTCCTGGACACCCTGGCAGTGCGCTCGGCCACCCTCCCCGCGCTGCGCGACCGGCTCGAGGACATCAGGGAGTTGCTCACGGTCCTGGCCCCCAGGCCCTCCGCCGGACAGCCTCCGCTCACCTGGATACTGGACGCACTGCGCGCTCTGGAGCGGCACCCATGGCCGGGCAACGTCACCGAACTGGCGTACCTGGTGCGGGCGTTGGCCGAACACCGGCGCACGACGGGACCCGTCCGGCGTGCCGAGCTCCCGGACTCCGTGCGTGAGGGACCCGCGCCTCGGCCTCTCAGCCCGATGGAGCAGGCCGAGCGCGCCGCCATACTGGAGGCCCTTCGTCGCCACGGCGGCAACAAGGCCCGCACGGCGGCGGCCCTAGGCATCGCCCGCGCCACGCTGTACCGGAAGCTGCAGGGATATCAGGGCGATCGGAGCTGAAGACGTCTCTGCGGATGCCGGACTCCGGTGCTCTGCCCGGTACCCCGCGTGGCGCGAAGCCGACCGCGCGCCACATCATCGCCCCTGCCCCGCTGACCGCCCAGCCCGTGATCGTTTTCGGTCACAGCACGTGCTGTGACCGGGAAGGTTCACAGGGAAGGTGTGTTCGTTCCATCCCACGGTCGGGGCATTCGAAGGCCAGGTGTCCCGCAGGGTCGGTGTGGCTGGTCGCTGCGGGACCACATGGTTGTCAGCGGGGCTGATAGTTGAGAGTTCCGAGGGGCCAGTTCGTGGACAACCAGGTCGTGACGGCCGCTTGCAAGGGCGCGTCCAGCTCGGCTCTGTCGGCGCGGACCCAGGAGCGGACGTCGGTGTCATGGTCATCGCTGCGGGAGGGATAGATATAGACGCAACCGATCACCTCGCCACTAGCGGTCTCGATGACGGTGTAGGTGAATCCGCGGCGCTGAGCGAAGTCGGCCGCGTGACGCTGCAGGTCGACGAGGTTCGCCTCCAGGGCCATCCCGTCCGCAGGAGGCCATCCTCGGTCCTGGAAGCCCGGGGTCGCACGGATGTGCTCGATGCTGCTGGTCCAGGCGGCGTGGTCGGCGGCGTTGTGCTGGGGCCCCAGAGGCTCCAGACGGAACTGCGGGGTGATCAGGTCCGCGGGGACGACGAAGTCGTCAGGGACGAGGTCATGGTCAGTCATGGGGCCGAGGCTATGAGGCAGGGCTCACGGGTTGCACCTGGATTGATCACGCCGCTCGCGCGGCGGGGCGGCCCCACCGGATGCCCTTCTCGCTGCGGATGCGGGCGCGTTCCCTGCGCTGGGCGGCCAGGATGTCGGGGTGGCGGGCGTTGGTGTTGCGCCAGCGCAGGCAGCGGTACAGGGCCCGGGTCTGGACGGTGTCGTTGGGATGGTTGGAGTTCGCCAGGGTGAACTGCCGCAGGGGACCGAAGTGCGCTTCGATCGGGTTGGCCCAGGAGGCATTGGTAGGAGTGAAGCACAGCTCTACCCGGTGCTTCTTCGCCCAAGTGTGGATCTTGGTGCCCTTGTGCGCGGACAGGTTGTCCATGATCACGTAGATGGGGGCGCCGTCGGGCCGGGCGGCACGGATCGACTTCAGCGCAGCTAGGGACTGAGCAGCGCCCTTGTGGCGACGGTTCACGCCTCACAGCGTGTCGTACCGGCGGCAGGAGAACCCGGGCCAGGGCAGCTGGACTGCGCGGCTCTCGGACTCACTGTGCATCGTCAGCATATGTTGACGCAACCTCGGTTGTCAGCATATGCTGACGAGCATGCAGAACACACTCGAAATCGCCGAGGGCGCCGCCAGCAACGACCCGGACGTCGGGCTCCGCGCGGTGGCCGCACTGCGAGAACTCAGTGAACGGCTGGAACTCCTCCAGGTCGACAACGCACGGAAACTGGGATGGTCCTGGCAGGACATCGCACAGCGGCTCGGCGTCACCAAGCAGACCGTGCATCGCAAGTACGGCCCGCTGATCGGGAGGCGATGATGTTCGAACACTTCACTCCCGACGCTCGCACCGTCGTAGTCCACGCCCAGGAGCACGCACGCCGGCTCGGGCACCACCACATCGGCAGCGAACACCTCCTGCTCGCCCTCGTCCTGGCCGACCAGCCGGCGAGCTCCGTCCTGCGCGAGCACGGTCTCACGCCGCAGCGCGTCGAGGAGGAGATCGTCCGCCAGGTCGGGCTCGGCGCGGGGTCCCTCCTGTTCGGCACCCTCAACCGCGATGCGCTGGCCTCGATCGGGATCGATCTCGACGCCGTCCGCGCCAGGATCGAGGAATCCTTCGGACCAGAAGCCCTGGCCCGCGCCGGCCGGGCCGTACACCGGCCACCCCGCCCCTCCAGGCTCAACCCCCGACGCGCGGTGCCCCCGCGCCACTGGCGCAGCCAACGCCGCGCCAGGCGCACCGTCCTTACGGCACCCACCGCCGCCCCTGCTGGCCTCTACCAGACCGACGGCGCCCGCCCCACCGGGCACATCCCCTTCACCCCGCACGCCAAGGAGAGCCTGACCAACACCGTCCACGAGGCACAGGCCCAGCACGAGACCGACATCGGCCCCGAACACCTCGCACTCGGCCTCATCGCCATGAAAAGCGGGCAGGTGCCCTCCGTACTGTCAGCACTCGGTGCATCAGCCCCGGCGCTGCGCACCGCAATCGTCGACCGCTACCGCCAGGCGAGCTGATCCCGCTCCCCGCCGTAGGTAGCTGGCGAGTTCGGGCGGTTGGAGTTTGAGCGCTGTCAGGGTTGACGCGTGCAACTCGACTCGGACTGACGAGAAGTTGCCTATGTCGGGGTCGTCGAGCTCGGGGCCGCTGCGGCGGTTTTGATCCATTTCCAGCACGTCGGCGCGGAAGAAGTGCTGTACGACGGTGACCTTTTCGCCCGGTTCGGTCAAGGTCAGGAATTCGGTGGCAGGGCCGATCGTGGCGCCGATCTCTTCCATGACTTCGCGGCGTAGAGCCGCTTCAAGGTCGGCGTCGTCGGGTTCGACGCCCCCACGGACGGTCGTGTAGTAGGGGGCGCCGCCCGACTGAGGTGACTCCCGTGGTGACTCTGCTGGTCTTTTCACGGTGACGCGAGTGAGAGGCGGAGGGTGTCGAGGCGTGAGGTCCAGCTGCCGCCGAGCGGGGTTCCGGAGAGCC
>NZ_JBHVST010000252.1:0-3219 GCF_042885015.1 Streptomyces sp. NPDC058086
CCCTCGTACTGGATGTACTTGGGTCTGTGCCCGGTGCGCCGAGAGTGCGTGCATGGCGTCGCGGGGCAGACGGGAATTTGACGACAGGGCCTAGAAGCACCCCGCCACCTCCTCGGCCATCACCTCGTACCCGGCGTCATTGGGATGCAGGTGATCGCCGAAGTCGTACACACCCCGTAGCCGATCCGGATCGCCCGGATCGGCCAACACCTCGTTGAGATCCACCACCGCGTCCCACTCCCCCGCCCCGAGAATCCACCCGTTCACCTCACGGCTCACCTTCGCCGCCCGCTCACCCCAGTGATCGGACCCCCCGAAGGGCAGCAGCGTCGCCCCGATCGCCCGCAGCCCCCGCCCACGCGCCTGCCGTATCAACTCCCGGTACCCGTCGATGAGTTCGTCGGCCTCCAGCACCGGCGCGGGCTTGTACGTCGGCTGTTCGTCCGTCTCGCTGAACCCGATGTCGTTGAGCCCCAGCAGCACGACGACCGCCTCGACCCCGGCCTGTTCGAGAACGTCCCGCCCGAACCGCCGGACGCCCTTCTCCCCGTACCAGGCGGAGTCGTTCAGCAGCAGGTTCCCGCCGATGCCCGCGCCCAGAACGGGCCGCCCCGTGCGCTCGGCGAGCGCGTCCGACCAGCGGCGGTTCGCGCCCGGCGTCGAGCCGAACCCGTCCACGATGGAGTCCCCGAAGAGCACGACACCGTCCGTACGGCCCGCGTCGACCTCGACGGCCGACAGGAAGTACCAGGACTCGCTCGTGTCGCCGAATCCGTCGCCGGCGAGGTCGTCGAGGCGGTCCCCTTCGCCCCGGTGGCTCGTCGCGAAGGCCTGGGCATGGAAGGTCGCGGGCCCGGTGACGGCGTCGAGGTACAGGGTGACGGTCACGGACTCCAGGGCCTCCACCACGAGTTCGGCGGGGTCGCTGGCGGCCTGTCCGCGCGCCGGGATCTCGACGCCCCCGTCCCCCTCGAAGGTGAGCCGCCGCAGCGAGCCGGGCTCGACACCGGCCCCCGCGCCCGCACGGGCCACGGTGGCCCCGGCGATCCGCAGCGGCGAGGTGCCGTACGCGTTCGACAGCCGCATACGAACCCGGCCGCCGCCCGCCCCGACGCGGACGACCTGGCGCAGGGACTGACGCCAGAAACCCTCCTGGGACCAGTTGGGGGTGAAGCCCACGGCGGGGAGCTGGGGCGATGCGGTCCAGGCGGTGGTGAACACGGCAGCTGCCTCCCTTAAAGGGACCAGAGTTCCTTTAGTAAATGCCATGACCGTAGCAGGCGGACACGCATTAAAGGAACCCTGGACCCGTTTAATCGGGTCGAGGGCAAGTTGAGTATGCGTACTCAGGCGGTCGGCGCCCTCGCCGCCGCACGATCGGAGGCATGCTGTGGTCCGACCCGGAGAACGAGCCGCCCAAGGAACTGCGCGACATGCAGGAGATGTTGCGGCGGCTCGGCCTTCTCATGGCGTTGGCCATGCTGCTCGCGATGATCGTCCTCGGCGTGATGTGATCGACGTGACGTGATGGGCGTGACGTGATGGGCGTGACGTGATGGGCGTGACGTGATGGGCGTGACGTGAGACGGGGCGACAGGGGGCGACACGCCCACGCCGATACCCTGACCGCATGACTGATCAGCCGCGCCGCCGCCTCGTGCTCGCCTCGCAGTCCCCCGCCCGGCTCGGCCTGCTGCGCCAGGCCGGACTCGACCCCGAGGTCATCGTGAGCGGCGTCGACGAGGACGCCGTCTCCGCCCCGACCCCCGCCGAACTCGCGCTCGCCCTGGCCGAGGCCAAGGCCGCCGTCGTGGCCGCCCGGACCGAGGTCCAGGGCGCCCTGGTGATCGGCTGCGACTCGGTCCTCGACCTGGACGGCGAGGCGCTGGGCAAGCCCGCGGACGCCGAGGAGGCCACCGCACGCTGGAAGGCGATGCGCGGCCGGGCCGGCACCCTCCAGACGGGGCACTGCGTCTACGACACGACGGCCAAGCGCTACGCGTCGGCGATCGCGTCCACGGTGGTCCGCTTCGGCGAGCCGACCGACGCCGAGATCGCCGAGTACGTCGCCTCGGGCGAGCCGCTCCTCGTCGCCGGGGCCTTCACGCTCGACGGCCGCTCGGCCCCGTTCATCGAGGGCATCGACGGCGACCACGGCAACGTCATCGGCATCTCCCTGCCGCTGGTGCGCCGCCTGCTGGCCGAACTGGGCGTAGGCATCACGGAGTTGTGGACCCCGCGGGAGAAGTGATCAGGACGCGCTCGGCGTCGGGGGCGCCGTGACCGGGGATCCCCCGGTACCGCCGTTCGTTCCGCCGTTCGTGTCTCCGCTGCCGTCCTCGCCGCCCGCGCCGTCGCCCGGCGCGGCGTCGGCGGGACCCTCGCCGCGGTCGAAGGCCAACAGGGTGAACACGATCAGCCCGAGCGCCACCATCATGAACACAAACGCGCCCCAGCCCACCAGACCCACCGTGAACGCGCCGAGCAGACCGTGCACCACCGCGGCACTGATCAGCAGGATGCGGCCGAAGAGGCCAGGGGCGCGGTCGCGCACCGCGACGAGCAGCGCGGCGACGCCGCACAGCGCGAAGTAGAGGCCGAAGACCAGCCCCCCGACCTTGGACGAGACGGACATCATGTCCGAGTCGAGACCCGCCAGGGACATGTCCTGGCGGTCGACGACCACGCCGAGGAACCAGTTCAGCAGCGCGATGCCGATCGCCTCCACGAAGAGCACGATCGCCGCCACCCACGCCACCGGTCTACGCGCCACCGGTCCCCACCCACTTCCGAGTGCTGTTACCCCAAGTATGTTCGAGACCTCCCGAACGCTACTAACGGGTAAACGCCGGGACAAGGGTTCGGCCACGGGCAAAGAATCGTTGGGCCATTCGTAGGGACTCCACAAAGAAACGCTGTGCGTCGCAGCACGGCCGCACAGAGACCTTGGCCACACAGGAGGGCTAGGGTTCAGCCAAGGATTCCTGCGTACCGCGGTGTGACAAGGGATCTCGCGGGTCGAGCGAGCCTCGAATCACGCTCCGTGTGGGCAAGCTCACCATTGGGGACGGGTCGAAAGGTCGTGTCGGCAGTCCCTAAACTCGGCTTGTTTCAAGGAGGGAGCCATCGTGCGCAAGGTGCTCATCGCCAACCGTGGCGAAATCGCTGTCCGCGTGGCCCGGGCGTGCCGGGATGCCGGGATCGCGAGCGTTGCCGTGT
>NZ_JBHVST010000253.1:0-3128 GCF_042885015.1 Streptomyces sp. NPDC058086
TCGAGGGTGCCCCAGTCGGGGTGGGCGGCCCGCTGTGGGTCCGCGTGTTCGTAGAGGGGGCGTCCGTCGAATTCGGCGAGGGCCCATGCGTCGCGCGGGAAGTGGGCCGGTACCCAGTCCATGAGGACGCCGATGCCGGCCCGGTGCAGGGCGTCGACGAGGTGTTTGAAGTCGTCGGGGGTGCCCAGTCGTGCGGTGGGGGCGTAGAAGCCGGTGACCTGGTAGCCCCAGGAGCCGCCGAAGGGGTGCTCGGCGACCGGCATCAGCTCGACATGGGTGAAGCCCAGGTCGCGGACGTAGGCGGGCAGTTGCTCGGCCAGTTGGCGGTAGGTCAGGCCCGGTCGCCACGAGGGCAGGTGGACCTCGTACACCGACAACGGCGCCTCGTGCACCGGACGGGCCCCCCGCCCCGCCATCCACTCCGCGTCCGTCCACACGTGGTGCGAGGCGTACACGATCGACGACGTGCGCGGCGGGACCTCGGTCCGCCGGGCCATCGGGTCGGCGCGCAGGGTGCGGGAGCCGTCCGGGCGGGTGATCTCGAACTTGTAGAGCTCGCCCTCGCCGATCGCCGGCACGAACAGCTCCCACACCCCGGAGGAGCCGAGTGACCGCATCGGAAACCCGGTGCCGTCCCAGAAGTTGAAGGTGCCGGCGAGGCGGACACCGCGCGCGTTCGGCGCCCAGACCGTGAAACGGGTGCCGGTCACCCCCTGGTGCACCATCGGCTCCGCACCCAGGGCGCGCCACAGCTCCTCGTGGCGTCCCTCGCCGAGCAGATGGAGATCGAACTCGCCGAGCGCGGGCAGGAAACGGTACGCGTCCTCGGTGTCCTGAACCGTCCCTTCGTACGCGACGAGCAGCCGATACGCCTCCGGGACCGCGCGCAGCGGCACCAGCGCCGAGAAGAACCCGTCCCCGTCGTCGTGCAGCTCGGCCCGCAGGTCGTCCGTCACGACGGTCACCCCGAGCGCGTACGGACGGAAGGCCAGGAAGGCCACACCGCCGGGCACCGGATGGGCGCCGAGCACCCCGTGCGGATCGTGGTGCGTGCCGGAGAGCAGCCGCTCGCGGTCGCCGGGTTCGACCCCGGCGAAGACGGGAGCGCTGTCGACGGCGGAGGGCTCGGAAACCCCGACGACGGGCTCGGCGCCCTTCGGCTCGGCGGCGCGCGGTTCGGGAACCCTCGCCACGGCCCCCTTCGCAGAGACCTTGGAGACCGTCGAGACCTTCGCGTCCTTCGCGGCCTTGCTCCCGGCGGGCTTCTGAGCAGCGGCCTTCTTGACCGGGGCCTTCTTGATCGCCGCTTTCTTGACCGTCGCCTTCTTCACCGCCGCCTTCTTGGCGGCAGCCGGCTTCTTGGCACCGTTCTTCTTCGGACTGTCGTCGGACGGGGGGCGGGGCGTCACGGGCAGGGCCTCCTCGGCGGGGTGAGGTGGGGAAGGTCAGGGGGATGCGGCGAGTCGGCGTATCGCCGCCATCGGCACCGGTAGCCAGTCGGGCCGGTGCCGGGCCTCGTACAGGACTTCGTAGATCGCCTTGTCCGTCTCGTAGGCGCGCAGGAGTACGGGATCGGCGCGCGGGTCGCGGCCGGCGGCCTCCGCGTATCCGGCGCAGTACGCGGCCCGGCAGGTGTCGGCCCAGTCACCCACGCCGTCCCCGGAGCCGAGGGCCCCGGGGACGGCGTGGGCCGCGTAGTCGAAGGAGCGGAGCATCCCCGCTATGTCCCGCAGGGGCGGCTGGGGCATGCGGCGCTCGGCGAGCGGTTTCGAGGGCTCGCCCTCGAAGTCTATGAGCGACCACTCCCCGGAGGGCGCGCGCAGGCACTGGCCGAGGTGCAGATCTCCGTGTATGCGCTGGGCGGTCCAGGTCTGCCCCTCGGTGGCCAGGTCGGCCAGCGCCTCGAAGGCGGTGCGCAGACCGGCGGCGTACGGCCGCAGCGTGGGCACCGCCTGCACTGCCGCGGCCAGCCGCTCGGTCATGCCGTCGACGAGGAGTTCCATCTGTACGTGCCCCAGCGTGACCGTGGGCAGCGCCCGGGCAAGGGCCGTGTGCACCTCGGCGGTGGCCCGGCCCAGCGCCCGCGCCTCCTCTGCGAAGCCCTCGCCGCCGAGGTCGCCGTCCTTGGCCAGTTCGTTCTCCTTGGCCAGTTCGCTCAGCACCAGCTCCCAGCCGTCCACCGCGCCCTGGACATAGGGTTGCAGCACTCCCAGGACGTACGTCTCCTCGTCCAGGTCGGCGACCATCCACGCCGTCGGTGCCGGCACCCGCGGGCAGCCCTCCCGGGCGAGCGCCAGCGGCAGCTCCAGATCGGGGTTCACCCCCGGAACCATGCGGCGCAACAGCTTCAGGATGAACGTATCTCCGAAGACCAGGGACGAGTTGGACTGTTCCGCGGTGATCAGGCGCGGTATCAGATCGCCCCGTATCTCCTGGCGTCGGTCCCGCTCGAAGCGCAGCTCGCCGACGCGGGCCTGGGTGCGCAGGGCCTCCAGGAGTACGTCGGCGGGGCGCGGGTCGTGCAGTGCCTCGTAGACCGTGTGTCCCGCCAGCGGTCCCTCCTCCACGTGCCCGATCAGGGCGGGCGCGAGGTGCGGCGGGAGTGCCTCGCGTACCCCGATGAGCAGTTGGTAGCAGTCGCCGGGCCGGGTGCCGGCTCCCTGGGCGGGGGTGAGCGGCTGGTGCGCCCGGACCAGCAGGTGGAGCAGGCCCAGCTGACCCGTCGAGGGCAGCAGTTCGTTGGCCGTCACCAGGGAGAACCCGGTCACCGGACGCCCCTTGCCCGCGAACCAGCGCTGCCGTGGCAGCCATTCCCTCAGCAGCGGATCGAGCGACGCGAGCAACTCGGGGCGTGCGACGGGGGCCGTGACAGAGTGGATTGCGGCTTCCGACATGACGTCGCGTCCTTTCCCCAGGGGCCCGGAGACCGGGCGAGTCGGGGTGTTACTGATGCGTGCCCAGGGCGGGACGGAGGAAACCGCCCCGCCGCCCGGGTTCTGGAGTCTGTCCTTGGATCAGACGGCGTCCTTGCGGAGCCGGAACCAGTAGAAGCCGTGGCCCGCGAGGGTGAGCAAGTACGGCAGCTCTCCGATGGCCGGGAATCGCACCCCGCCGATGAGCTCGACCGG
>NZ_JBHVST010000254.1:0-3116 GCF_042885015.1 Streptomyces sp. NPDC058086
TGTACCGCTTCGTGTACTTGCTTCCCACCTGGTGCTACTTCCTCTGGAACCTCAGATCCCAGTCTCCAGGTGTCCACGATCAAGGGGAAGGCCCACTGGATGGCTTCGTCTATGACGAACTGATGCCGTTGCCGACGGCCGGGATGCGACTGCCGTGGCTGGCTCGTGACGCGTATCAGCCTCAGCCTTATGAGCAGTTGGCTGCGCGCTACCGCGCGGTGGGGCGTGACGGTGAGTCGCGGCGGGTGCTGCTGGCTCAGCAGCGGCGGCGACGTAAGGCGGCGGGCGTGCCGGCGAAAGTATGGGGCCTTCTCCAGGACGTAACGGTCGGGTACGGGTACCGGCCGTGGCTGGCGGGGCTGTGGTTGTTGGGCCTGCTCGCCGCCGGATCGGTCTACTTCGTGTCCCACCCTCCTGCACCTCTGAGCACGGACAGCCCGCATTTCAACGCAGTCGCCTACACGCTCGACCTATTGGTGCCGGTGGTGAACCTCGGTCAAACGGGCGCGTGGAATCCGAGCGGGTCCAGTCAGGTGCTGGCCTATGCGCTGATCATCAGTGGCTGGACGCTAGCCACGACGCTGGTCGCCGGGGTCACACGAATACTGGTGCGGCCTTGAGATGACAGGCCTCTCCGCGGCTGGCGCACCAGTCACGAGATGACATCAAACCGTCGTCCTCAGTAGCACCCAAAATTACCTGCCCGTACCCGCTGTCATTGATGTTCCCCAAGGCCGAGTGACATCAACTCTCATTGACATTGATCACGCAGACGGGCTGCAGGTGGCTCCCAAACTCGCGTCGAAATGACATCCACGGGAAGTGACACAGCCACCAGGATCGCCATCGACGCAGGGCAGGTCCTGGAGACCCTGAGCCCAGGCGTGTGCGCGGTTCTCATCTCAGGCGGCCAGAGGACGATCGAGAGGCCGATGGACGGCGGCAGCAAGCGTCCCGCACGGCTGATGATGTACGACCTCGACAGTACGGTGGACGGTCCCGAGGTAGGCCGCTTCGACCTGTTCAATCACGTGTTTGCGGTCCGGTCCGCGAGTCGCCCGTATGTCCTGGTAGGCACTGACCTGGATAAACCGCACAAGGACAAGTGGATCGCGGCCGTGGGCGCCGACGGGACACTGCGACGGCTCTTCCCGCACTCCTGGGTACCGCAGGATCACCACTTCGGAGGTCCGGCGGTCGAGATCGGGCAGTCCCTGGTGTACGCCGGCACCGTCCACCATGGGCATGGGCTCCAACCTGGTGGCGCCTACGTCGTACGGCGATCCCTGAACGGCGCGGTGCGGTGGCAGTACCGAACCGATCATCCCGCCACCGCCCTTGATGCTGACGGCGATACGGTCTACCTGGCCTACAACTCCGGAGCCCTGACGGCACTGGACGCCGGTAACGGCTCGGTGCAATGGCACACCGAGCTTGAGGTCGGCGGAGCACCGACCACCGCGCTTTCCCTCGCTGTGGCGCCCCAAGGTGGGATCAGAGACACGTACCTTGCGGCATACAGCATGGAGACCATCGTCCGCCGGGCCGTTGGACGCGTCTTCTGACGGACCGTCCGAACGGACGCTGCCGGGCCCGGTGCGCGGTCGCGCCGGGCTTCGCAGCAGAGCGTCGTAGGACGGTACGGGTCGCGAGGGTCAGTCCCGGCGGGCCACCAGCCGGTAGGCGTTGGAAAGGCCCAGGGGCCGGGCCACGCGTTTGATGACGAGGCGGTCCAGCAGCCTGCCCAGGAGCAAGGCCGGGATGCCGGCGATCACTGTCATGGCGCGCAGTATGCGCTGAAGGCGGGACGGCGGAACCGGCAGCCAGGGCAGGTCGTCGCGCGGTGCGACCGCGTCCAGGGCAAACCAGACGGCGGCCAGCAGGTCGACGGGGTCGTGAGGTTCGGCGTGCTGCTCCGCGACCACCGTGAAGCCGAGGTCCGTGAGACGAGCACGCAGGTTCTCGACCGGGACGAAGTGCAGGTGCTGCGGCTGCAGCCAGGGCAGCCACCAGCGGCCCAGAAGGCGGGCATAGCGGCTGTCGGGGTCCGGGACCTCGATCAGCAGGTGGCCGCCGGGTCGGACGGCCCGGTGCGCCGCCTGAAGTTCGCGGGCCGGTTCCGTGCTGTGCTCCAGGTAGTGGAACATGCTGACGACGTCGTAGCCGTCGGCGAGTTGCTCAGCCAGCTCGGGAAAGCTGCCCCGGTAGCCGTGGTCCACGCGTCTGGCGCACTCGGCGAGTTCGGCGCCGTCGGTGAAGTCGAGGCCGTCGAAGCTCGTGTCCGGGAAGACAGTGCGGGCCGCCTCACAGAAGTGGCCGTGACCGGTGCCGACGTCCAGCCAGTTCTTGGGCGTATGGGCGAAGGGGACCAGGGACTCGGCACGCTGCACGTACATTTTCGTCCGGCTTGCGAAGGTCATGGCGAGCTGCTTCTCGCCCAGGCCGTCATAGAAATCGCGGTAGTAGAACTCCAGGCCGGCCTCGCTGAGCCGCGGGTTCTGGAAGGTGTGCCGACATCCCTCGCACCGGTCGAGGACGAAGCGGCCTGGCTTGTGCTGGATCAGGTCCGTGGTGCGCAGCCGCGTCGCCAACCGGGTCGAGCCGCACCACGGGCAGGTGTCGCGCCGGGGTTCGAAGAAGCGGTCCAGGCCTTCGGCGAGGTCGGCCCGATAGACCGGGCGCAGCGCGGCGACCTGCTCGGCTCGGCCCGGGGACACGGGCTCGTCCTCGTGGCTGCGGTTCTTGCGGTCGTTGCTCACTGGTCCTCCTTGGGAGCGCGCCATTGGCTGCTCCAGGTGGGTCGCGGCCGCCCCGCTTCCGCCGGCCGCACGGAACGCCGTGCGGATCCGGACGGCTGCCGCGCGATGGGCGGGATCGTGAAGTACGGCGTCCAGCGTGGTGCCCAGCCGCCCGGCGGTGACCGGCCGAACCGGACCCTGACGCCCGCGCCCGCGTCGGTCACCTGTCCGGCCACGACCGGCTGTCATCGCGGATGGGAGCCACGACGAGGAGGACACCGTGCTAGGTCCTGTGTGACGTTGTGATCAATCGGTTGCCTTCAGGAGGTCGTTGATCCAGATCATCGAGGCGCGGAGGTGGAGGCCGGCGAGATAGCT
>NZ_JBHVST010000255.1:0-3113 GCF_042885015.1 Streptomyces sp. NPDC058086
AAGGTCGTCGACCTGATGGCCGCCCTGCAGGAGAGCATCCGCAAGGCGCAGGCAGCGCGCGGCGAGGACGCCGGCGATGCCGAGGTCCACGAGATACCGGAAAAGCCAGCGGCCGGGAAGCCCGCGAAGAAGACACCCGACAAGAAGACCGCGAAGAAGACCGCGACGGCAATGAAGTCGGCCCGGTCTTGATCAGTGGTTGAGACGGCACCTCGCCGTGCAGCGGGGGGCTCCGTCCTGGACGACGGACTTGTTTGGGCCGGGCGTCGTGCCGTCGGACACAGGATCCTGCGCAGCTGCTCGGCAGCCTGGTCAGCTCGCCGTGCTGGCCGACTCCTGCTCACGGTGGTGCTTGAGCGCATCGCGGGCGGCCAGTACATCGCCGGGAGCGAACTCGGTCCAGTACGGGTGGCACACGAGAACCTCAGCGAGTTCGAGTTCCCTCGCCCGCAGCCGGGCGATCTCCGCGGCGTCCACCGGGTCCCAGCCGGGCGAGGCGGGACGGGACGCCGGCCGCCACGCGTTCTCGTGCGTCTCCCACGCGCCCATCGGCTCCACCGACCACGGCACCCTTTCGAAGAGAGCTCGGAGGTCGGCGCGGACCTGATCAAGCTCGTTCTGGGCGTCGATCAGCATCGGGGGAAATTCGTACGTTGCCACGCCCCTACGGTACGTCTGTTCGAACCGGATCTCCGCCCGCCCAGGGCGGATTGCGGCAACTCCTGCGCCTTCATGCTGTCCCCGCGTCGGCTGGTGGATCGGCTGCTGATGTCTCTGTGAGCCGTTGTGCGGGCGTGCCGGTGGCCGGGGTCTGGCTGAAGTAGGCGAGGACATCGGTGGCCTGTGCTTCCCGGAGGACTCCCCGTTCGTGGGGCCCGCACAGGAGCTTGGTCCACGCGTCGACGAGCTGTGTCGCATGGCCAATCCCGAAGGTGACGACGACACAGCTGCCCCACCAGGGCGCGCCGGTCACTGCGCCGAGCAGGCCGCCCGTGATGCCGCGTAACGCCGACGTGCACGGCCCGACACGGGCCACCGAACGGCGCTACGGTCGGCGCCACCGGTGGCACAGTGGTGCCATGTGCTTCCCTGGCAAGTCACCGTGTTGACCCTCGCGTGATCACGGAGCACTCGCTCCTGATGTAACAGGTCCGAGATGGGAGGGGAGGTGGCGCACGGCCACCGACGCAAGCTCTTCTGCTTTCGCTGCTTCGCCGAGGATCTCGCCATCGAGCAGACTTTTGCTGAGGGTGTACCGGCCGCCGCGATGCGCGTCCAGGAAGAGTCTGAGGTCGGCCAGGCCCGGGCGCGTACAGGTGGAGAACCGCAACGTCCACATGCTGGTGAACGGGTAGAGCGCTCGCAACGCCGGCTCCCGGTATGCCGCCTCGATGAGCGCCTGGAACTCCGGCGCGTCTGCCTCAGCAGCCCGAGTCCGGAGGTGCTGCCACTCGGATTCCGCCAGCTGCGCCGGATCGTGGTCGGGCACCTCGAAGCGGCCCGTCAGATGCACGAAAGGCGCGGTCCGGCGGATCCCGGCCAACTCGGTTCCTCCATGCCAGGCCTGCGCAGCCCTGACAATCTGCGCGAGATCATCGGTGTCCCCGCCGATGAGTTCCATGCCCTGACACGACTCCTCGCCGCGGATCGACCACCACCGCTTCCAGGTGTACGCGCTGACGGTCAGCCTGTTCCGGTACGGAACGCTGCTCGCCACTGTGGCGCCGTACAGCGGGTTGGACTCTGACACCGCAACGGGGACCGAGAGGCCGTCCACATCCGCAGCGGCTTGGAGGACCGCTGCGAGGCTTCCTTCTGCCAGAACGTCGGGGTAGAACGCAGCTTGATCAGCAGGTGTGGTCATGAAGGAGATACTGCCGCAGCCGCCGCCATACGAGCGATTGGCTTGTTGACCTTCGGCTTGGCGGGTCCCACGGGGCGGTATTCCTCTGGGACCACGAGCGCTGGGGACTGGGGGTGCCCATGTGGGACTCGGTCGGCTCGATGCTTCGGGATGTCGCTGCCGCACTCGAAACACAGACGCCGGTGCTGCTGCAGCATGCCGCTCTCGGCGGCGCCGAGTCGACGTGTGTGGGCGAGGTCGACGAGCAGGGCGACTTGAACTGGAAGCCTGCTGGGTGAGCAGGAACTGGCAGATCAAGAGGGCATGACCCGCGGCTTGGAAAAGGAACTGCCGGACGGACCATTGGCCCCCTACCATCGACACCGTGATGTCGCGAAGATCGGATGCCGCGTAAGTCCCCGCGCCTGGTGCGCGCCGGCCGTACGGATCGCCAGGGGCACGACTCAGTGAGCACGCTGCTGATCACCGCCTGCCCTGGGCCACCCACGTGCGGCACCGTACACACGTACCTCTTTGTCGACGGCCTCGACGTGATCGCGCGCACCTACAACGGCGCAGCCGGCGGCCATCCCAGTCAGCTGCTCAGACCTGGAGGCCCGCTCTACCCGACCGATCAAGCCCGGAGCGTGGATGTTGCGACCTACGGGCAGGGCTCCCACACCGTCGCGGCGGTCGGAATCCGGATCCGGCTTCGGAAGCAGACCGTAATCTGGGGCGATCTGATGTACCCAGGTGCCGAGGACCGTGTCATCGAAGAAGTCCGCTTTGACCTGGCCCAGTACCTGGCTGAGATCGAGCGGGGCTACTCGCGATGGGGCTGCGGCACGTAGGGCGTCGGGGCTGAATCGCCAGGTTTGGGCCAGAATCACTGTCAGCGGCCTGGATCGGACCGCAGCGGCGTGACGTTGGAGGCTGTCCCGCTGAGCACGTCGCGCAGTTCCTGGTTCTCGAGCGTGAGTCTGGTGTTCTCCGCGAGGAAACCGTTCACGTCGTCTTTGAGCCGGGTGATTTCGGCATTCTTGTTCGCGATGGTCGTCTTGAGGGTGACGATCTTCGCGCGGAGGCGGGTCTCGACCTCGCTGGTGCCGCCTTGGGCTTCGACCCGTTCGTAGAACTCGTTCTTCAGGTCCAGGTGACGCTGGGTCAGGGCGTTTCTAGTGCTCTGACCGCATAGGTTGGCCGGTTTGGTGATCGTGGCGGTTGGATGGGTGGTGACGTCCGATCCAACCGCTGGAGGTGCGGTGGCCGA
>NZ_JBHVST010000256.1:0-3066 GCF_042885015.1 Streptomyces sp. NPDC058086
CTTCAGAACCAGTGAAGTCAGGATGATCAAGAGATCGCAGAGTGGCTCACTTTTCATCCGCCGTCCGTGGCCCTCGTTTCACCCGTTGCCGAGAGCTGCGTTGCCGTCACTGCCACCCCTTCGCCGAATGCAGAGCTCTCTCATAGTTTGTCCCGACTCCTGACCATCCGGGAGTGGCGCGTCGCGGAATCTGAAGTGCCGGAGACATCCAGCGCACCAAGTTCGAGAGACGCCTTAGTCCGGAAAAGGGCATGCGCGCTGGTCGAACTGCTCGCCCAGCGCATCCTGGAGCACGGGCTCCCGCTTACCGCCCGGCACCTCCATGCCCACCTTCCCCGCGTCTTGGACCAGCAGGCTCCGGGCCAACCGCAGTGGAAGCGCTGCGGCCACGGCCCTGGAGAACTACACCCCGGCGACCAGGCCGTGCTCGACGCGTTCAAGATGATGCCCATCGCCCGCACCAGCACGACCGTCTGAACACACCCCGCCGACACCACCAGCCACACAACCCGGAGCGCCGCGCCCGCCATCCTGCAGGTGCGGCGCTCCCCCTTTCAGCAAGGAGCCACAGATGCCCCTCAGCCCACCGGCACCGGAGCGAGCCCAGCAGCTGCTGGCGCAGCTGGAGCGGTACGGATCCCACGAGAACGGGAAGCTCGCCGTCGGCCGACGCCTCCTGCAGGACCACCCCGACCTGCCGCTGACCGGCCTCGCGATCTCCCGAAGCACCTGCCCCGAGCCGGGCCGCCCCCTGCACAGCCTCATCCTGCGCGTCGGTGAACACGACACCGACGGCATCACCGCGTGGGCGCGCGCCCTGGGCACCGAGCCGGTCATCGACGGCGCCCGCTGCCGACATCCTGGCCGCCACGAGCGCCTACTACCGCGACACTTGCGGCCAGCGTCTGCGCCCGTTCGATGGCCACGTCCTCGCCGACAGCATCACGCGCGGCTGGGGCCGGTTCGTCGCCTATCCCACCTGCACCGAATGGCAGATTCACAGCGCTTCGGAGGATCCCCCGGCACCCTCCCCGTCATCTGGATGTACGCCCAGGACGGCCACACGCAGGACTTCGGGTCCCTCGATCGCTGCCCGGCCTGCGAACGCCCCAGCCGCGGCCTTGACTACCACCCCGAGACCAGGCAACGCGTACACGCCTGCCCCTTTCCCGCCTGCCGGCACCAGTGGCCCGTCACCGACACCCCGTGGCCCGCGCCGATCCCCGCGGCTACCGAGCACCACCACGACGTTCGCGCCGCCCTCGCCACCCGCTGACCCGCCCCACCCCTCGCGCGGCGGCCCGCACCTGCGCGGCCGCCGCGCCCAACCGCTACTTCGTACGAGCCTGGAGGCCCCGTGTACGACTCTTCATCGGACATGGGACATGCGCTTCTACGACAGGGACTACCGATGACACGAGCAGGGACAGCCGGTTCCCGGACATGCCCCGGCGCGATAGGCGCGATCGACCAACCCACGTTCTTGCAAGGCGAGCAGTAGCCTGCCGAATCCAGCGGCCGAGTCGCTGTCGGACACCTCCTCGGCGGATGCTTCAGCAAGCTTGCGGCGTGCGACGGCGAAGCCACAGGCGTATTCGGCTACATGCCACGCAACGAGTGCATCGAGATAATCGATTGCCTCGTCCCTCCGCTGACCAGGGCGGACAACACCCCGGACTAAGGCGGTGCGACCTGCTTCAATCCGCTCGAAGCACCAGAGCACGGTGAAGTAGGAGGTCAGCGCCAGGCTCCAGTCAGCCGGGGTGGACGAAGAGCCGAAGTCGCCATAGTGAAGGGTTCCGACGGTCTTGCGAGCCGCGGCGACTTCACCGGTGGTCAGATCATGATGCAAGGCTCGGGCGCCTTCGAAGCGTGCTCGACGGTGTTCGGACCGGAATGCGAGTAGGGCAACGGCCACCGCTGCCAGTGCCAGCGCCGTCGACGACACCCCAGCTAAAGCTGACCAATCGTCTGCCCCCATGTGCTTATCCCTTCCTCCGGGAGGGCTCTCCCCCAACAGTTGCAGCGTCGGGCGTAACTCTGTCCGCCTTCGCCCGCCGCTATGCGGACATGGCCACGCACACCGCTTCCCCGACCCGCACGTGCCGCGCAGAAGGGACGTCCGGGGGCGGCCACCGCATCCGGCCAAGTACGCCCACGGTCGCCCCCCCCGCACGGGTTTTCTGAACGTGTCGACCAGGTCCGCCAGTTCATGTCGGCAACTCATGTCGTCACCTCGCCCCACTCCCCCGCACCCGGATCGCCCGAGTCGGTGCGCGGCCGCGAGCTTGCAGCTGAAGTTTCTGTGGGAGTTGTTCCTGGTGCCGCTCGCCGAGGAGATGGCGCCCGGCGTACGGGCGGCCCTGGACGCGTTCGGTCCCGATGCCGTCGGCGCCGATCAACAGGCGCTCGCTGGCGGGGTGATGGCGGAGCGACTCGGTGTGCCGTGGGCCACCTCGGCCAGCACGTCGGCCGAGTTCACCGACGTCCTGGCGGGCATGCCCAGAGTCGCGGACTGGCTGGACGGAGTCCTCCGGGACCTGCGCAGCCGGATCGGCGACCCGTCCGGCACTGCCGACCCCCGCTTCTCCCTGCACCTGGTACGGAGTTCGTGGGACCGGACGCCCGACGGGACGGGCAGATCCGCTATGTCGGCCCCTCGATCGTGGACCGTCCCGCCGGATCCGACTTCCCCTGGGACTGACTCGACGACTCCCATTCCCGCGTCCTCGTGACGCTCGGCGCCGCCGACACCGATGTGGGGGCGCCCGTCCTGGGCGGGTGCCTGGCATTCGTGCGCGAACGGACCGACCGGCTGCGGGAGGTGATCGTCGACCCAGGCCGCGCGCTCGGCGCCGACACCCACGACAAGGACGTCCTCGTTCTCCCCCTCGGTCCCTCAACTCCCGCTCCTGGAACGGGTGGACGCGGTAGCCTGCCAGGCCAGTCACAACACCGTGTGCGAGGCCCTCTAGGGCCTGTGTGACGTCGTGATCAATCTTGCCGATCCGGATCCGCCTGGAAGGCGGATCCGGTAGGAAGACGATCGTGACGCGCAGGCAACTC
>NZ_JBHVST010000257.1:0-2855 GCF_042885015.1 Streptomyces sp. NPDC058086
CTCGGGGCGGGCATGAGAGAGGCGCACCCCGAGCTGTCCAGGCCGTGGGGGTGCGCCTCTTGCTTTGATCATTCGATTCCGCCCTGACCAGGCGGTCGGGCATGCCGGATGGTGCTTCCATCTCGTGGCGGGGAACGGGAGTACTCGGGCGGTCGACGCGCCTTAACGGATGCTGCGGCCGTCCCCGGGGCCCGCTACCGCCAGGCACCGATCCGCAGAGCCGGCCATCGGGTGGTGGCGTGACCGCAGCGGGGAAAGAGACGGCGCTTCAACAAGCGACCTCCTGCTCAGGGGTGGAGGTGCGGGTGTTGCCGGGTGCTTTGAGCACGCGCGGCAGATGGACGTGCAGGTGCTCGACTTCGACCTGGCGGCCGCGGTCTCGAAGTGCTTGGGCAGGGAGTTCTGTGCGACCGCATGCACTTTTCCGGACTAAGAGGTCGTCCTTGGCTGTGCCTGGCGCAGGGCCCGGACGGCTTCGAGGGTTCACCCGCCGTTGCCGGTGACGGGCTGCAACGTCGTCATTTGTGATCGCGCAGGAAGGTGGGGATCTCGTCGCGGGTCGGGTAGTTCGGCAGGGGTGCTGGCTTGCCCTGAAGGAACGCAGTGATGACGGCGGCGGCCCGACCGTTGTTGTCGTCGAGGCCGTTCCACATGTGGTGTCCGACTCCGGGCATGTACTGCGTGCGTTGGATGGCGGGGTCATTGGCAAGGATGGCGGTCGCCCATTGACGGAGCTGGGAGGAGCACTCGGCGATCATCAGCATCGCGGGGGTCCGGGACTGGCGCAGATGCGGTGCGATGGAGGGCGAGTCCTTGACCGTCTGCTGGACGCGGAGGCTGGCGGCGGGGCTGAAGGAGAAGTTCTGTGCGGTGTCCTCAGCGGGGATGCGGTGCGCGTCGCGCGCGCAGTAGGCGGATGAGGTGTCACTGCCGAGGTCTGCGGCGGTGAAGGCGTTGTCACCTTCGGCCTGTCCGATCAGTCCGGTGGCGGGGCTGAGGAGTCCGAGTCGCATGAGGCCGAATGCCACGGCGTACCGGGGGACGTGCGTCGATCGCGGTCCGGTCATGGCCGGCGCGAGGCCCCGTGCGGATTTTCGGCCCTTGTGCCCGGTGATGTGCGCGGTGGGGCCGTCCATGGGGCCGGGTTCGGCGATGATCGCCCGGTGCAAGCGTGCGGCGACGCCAGCGTCGGCCAGGGCTCGGGTAAGCACGGCCCCGCCTGAGGAGAAGCCGAGGATGTCGACCTTGCCCTTGTTCAGGCGGTCGATGAAGGCGGCGAGGTCGCGGACCGACCTGGAGATCGTGTACTGGCCCATGGGGAGCAGGTCGCTTCGTCCGCCACCGGCCTGTTCATAGGCGTAGACGTCGTAGCCCTGGCGTGCCAGGAGTTGGAGGAACCGGTGGTCGAGCACCGAGATGCCACGGACCGGTCCGCCGTTGAGGTACACGAACGGAATGGGATGCCGGGTGCCGGAGTTCGCGGGCGGGTAGTGATACACCGCGACCCGGCTGCCGGTGGACAGGCTCCAGTGCTGCGTGGTCACGAACGGCAGGGCGGGCGGGTACCGCCGGGCCGTCGGCACGGTGGGGATGCAGACCGCCGCCGTCAATGCTGCCGCGACAACCACCGGCAGGAACGGCACGAGCCGCGCCGGCCAAGTGCGGCGCCGCCCCCGCCACATCGCGAGGACAGCCCCGACTCCAAGGGTCGTCAACCATGCGGCGAGCCCCGAGCCTGCCCCGTCTGTGAGGGCGATCAGTGCGAGAAAGACGACGACCAGCATCGCGACGGCGGCCAGGGCCAGCAGTAAGTGTCCGGTGAAGCGGACAAGACGTATGGCGGACGTGGGCACGGCGGACCTCCAGTTTCAGAACGCTGTTTCAAAACGACGTTATCAAAGAGAGTAGGCTGCTGGCCGTGGGTAGGCCGAGAACAAACGACGAGGCCGTCAAAGAGCGGCTTGTGGTGTGCGCGACCGAGATGCTCGCCACCCGTCCGCGGGAGTTGCTCACGGTCCGTGCCGTGGCCGCTGCTGCCGAGGCGTCGACGACGGCGGTGTATTCCTTGTTCGGTGGCAAGGACGGGCTGATCGATGCGGTGCGTGACAGAGCCGTCGCCGGCCTGTTCCAGGACCTGTCGGCGGCGCAGACCTCCGCGGACCCTCTCGCCGACCTCTACGCGCTGGCCGTCGCCTACCGGCGTTGGGGGCGCGGACACAGCCACCTGTACACGGTGCTGTTCGGTGGTGTGCAGTCCTTCGACCCGTCGGGGGAGGTCGGTGCCAGTGACCCGATCCTTCCGCTCCTCGCGGCGATCGATCGCGCGTTGGCGGCGTCCGTCCTCGGCGGCGAAGCAACGTCGATCGCCCTGTCGATCTGGTCCACCCTGCACGGGCTCGTGACTCTCGAACTGGCTGGGGCCCTCGACGCCGCCACGGCCGAGGCGGCCTTCCGATCGGCGATTCACGCCACGTTGCGCGGATGGACGACCCCGGCGGTGTTCTGCAGCCTTCGCCAAGCCGAACTTGCTCCTTGACAGGATCAGGGCCGGTATCCGGACCCTCCCGGTCCCTGCTGAGGCGGGGGTGCGTGCTCGGTGAAGACCGGCATGCCAAGGTCCACCAGCTGCGGCCGACCGTCAGTCGGAGCCCATTTGAGGCTGTTGAGCTTCGCCATCGCAGCGTCGAAGCTGACCTGGAGCTCCTCGACCTCACCGAGCCAGCCGTTGGCGCGGGCCTCGCGGATGCGTTCTCGGAGGTTCTAGGACGTGTTTGAGATGTGGTCACAGCGCCTGTCGTATGAGGGTGAGCTGGACGGTCGACTCGTAGCGGACGGCGAGCTTGTCGTACCTGGTC
>NZ_JBHVST010000258.1:0-2849 GCF_042885015.1 Streptomyces sp. NPDC058086
AGTCCGCCTTCCGCGGACTAGGCGTGGGGCCTGCCGTGCGCCCGGCAGGCCCCTCGCGCGTTGATCGCACCACGGTGCAGGCAGCGAACTTCAGGCCACCGGTCGACACAACTCCGGAACGTCGGGCAGGCGCAGCATCCACTGCTCGTGACAACACCCGCCTGGGCAGCGCCTCTCTGACACACCGCCAGGCTCGCATGCCCATCGGCCTTCGGCCGCCGTTTTTGACGGCACCTCGGACGGTCCCAGGCAACGTCACAGACGCCATCGAACTCCGCGGCGGCACGGCACGTCTCTCCGCCCCCTCCACGCAGGGTGCTTGCGATCACCGACTCACACCACTTAGCATTACGGTCATACTTCAATGCTCGTGAGTCCTAACTGACGACGGCTCAGATCTCTCTTCCGTCCCGACCGCCCACCCTGCGGCCGCCCGGGAACACCAACTTCACCAGGAAGCCTCCATGGACCTCTCCACCAGCACTGCCCTTGTCACCGGAGCAAACCGGGGCTTCGGCCGGGCCCTCGCCGCCGAACTGCTCAACCGCGGCGCCACCGTCTACGCCGGCGCCCGCAACCCCGACCAGGTCGACCTGCCCGGTGCCAAGCCGATCGCGCTCGACATCACCGACCCCGCCTCCGTCGCGGCCGCCGCCGAGGCCACCAGCGATGTGACCGTCCTGATCAACAACGCGGGGTCGGCCACCGGCGCCGACCTGCTCGCAGCCGACCTGGACGACATCCGGCTGGAGATGGACACCCACTACTTCGGCACCCTCTCGATGGCCCGGAGCTTCGCACCGCAGATCGCGGCCAACGGCGGCGGGGCGATCCTCAACGTCCTGTCGGGCCTGTCCTGGGTCAGCTTCCCGGAGATCGGAGCCTACTGCGCCGCCAAGTCCGCGGAGTGGTCGCTCACCAACGCACTGCGCGTACAGCTCGCAGACCAGGGCATCCGGGTGGCCGGACTGCACGTCGGCTACATGGACACCGACATGGTCCGGGCGGTCGACGCGGCCAAGTCGGACCCCGCCGACATCGCCCGGATCGCCGTCGACGGCATCGCCGCCGGCGCGTACGAGATCCTCGCGGACAACGCCGCCCGCCAGGCTCAGGCCGCACTCTCCGGGGGCGTCGCGGTGCTCTACCCCCAGCTCCCCTGAGCGTCGGTCGCCCAGAAATCCGCACCGAGCCGGTGGATGCCGGTGCTCGGTGTCGCACGCCGCGCCGGCATCCACGTCCACTGATATATCGCCCAGTACGTCTGCCCAGGGAACGTCATGAAACAGCACCGCAAGCAACCCGTTCGGCGCGGCAGCGCCGTCTGGGCCGTGGCCATCACCAGCATGGCCGGATTCATCACCGCCCTCGACAACCTGATCGTCACCACCGCCCTCCCCTCCATCCGCAAGGATCTCGGCGGCGGCCTCGAAGACCTCGAATGGACGGTGAGCGCCTACACCCTCACCTTCGCGGTCCTGCTCATGTTCGGCGCTTCACTCGGCGACCGCTTCGGCCGCCGAAGACTGTTCGCCATCGGGCTCACGATCTTCACCGCAGCCTCAGCCGCGGCCGCACTCGCCCCCGGGATGGGTGAACTGATCGCCGCCCGTGCGGCGCAGGGCGTCGGGGCCGCGATCGTGACGCCGCTGACGCTCACCCTGCTGTCGGCGGCCGTCCCCGCCGAACGGCGCGGCGTTGCCTTCGGCGTCTGGGGCGCGGCCAGCGGCATCGCCGTCGCCACCGGCCCGCTCATCGGCGGCACACTCACCGAACATCTCTCCTGGCAGTGGATCTTCTGGGTGAACGTCCCGCTCGGCCTGGCGCTGATCCCGCTGGCCCTGCTGCGGCTGGACGAGAGCCACGGCCCGAACCCGAGCCTCGACCTTGCCGGCACGGCCTTGGTCAGCGGCGGCCTGTTCGGCATCGTCTACGCCCTCGTGCGCGGCAACGCCGACGGCTGGACCAGCATCCCGGTGCTGGGCGGATTCTTCGCGGGTACGGCCCTGCTCGTCGGCTTCGTCCTCTACGAACTGCGCGCCAAACACCCGATGCTGCCGATGCGTCTATTCCGCCACCGCTCCTTCAGCGCCATCAACGCAGCAAGCCTGCTGATGTTCCTGGGGATGTTCGGGTCGATCTTCCTGCTCAGCCAGTACCTGCAGACCGTCGGCGGCTACTCACCGATGGAAGCCGGCGTGCGGATGCTTCCCTGGACCGCCATGCCCATGATCGCCGGGCCGCTGGCCGGAGCACTGTCCGACCGCATCGGCGGCGCTCCCGTCGTCACCGTCGGCATGGCCCTGAACGCAGTGGGCCTCGGACTCTGGGCGCTGGCCGTCGAGCCGCAGGTGTCGTACACCTCCCTGCTGCCGGCACTGATCGTCTGCGGAATCGGCATGGGCATGTTCTTCGCCCCCAGCGCCAACCTAGTCATGAGCACGGTCCGCCCGGAGGAGCAAGGCATCGCCTCCGGCGCCAACAACGCGATCCGCGAGGTCGGTGGCGCCATCGGTGTCGCCTCGCTGGCAGCGGTCTTCTCCGCCCAGGGCGGCTACGGGTCCGCCTCGCTGTTCGTCGACGGGCTGAGGCCCGCGCTCTGGGTCGGAGCCGCTGCAGTCGCCCTCGCTGCGGCCCTGGCGCTGCTGATGCCCCGCCAGCGCAAAGCCGACGGCCCGGCTCCCGGACTCGCCACGGGGGACGCTCCGGTCACGGTCTGAGGCCCGTACCGAGGGGGGGGGGGGGGCCCCGAAGACGCGGGGGGGCCCCCCCCGCGCGCGGGCCGGCGGGGGGGGGGGGGGCGCCCCCCCCCCCCCGGGGGGGGGGGGGGGGGGGGGGGTGGGGGGCAC
>NZ_JBHVST010000259.1:0-2817 GCF_042885015.1 Streptomyces sp. NPDC058086
GGCCTCCCAGGACGCCTCCGCCGAGGCCAAGGCCGCGGTCAAGCTCGCCGACGAGGCGGAACAGCACGCCAAGGACGCCAAGACCCAGGCCGACGGTGCCAACACGGAGGCCGCCAAGGCACTCGCGGCCGCCGCCAAAGCCGCCGGCTACGCCCACGTCACCGCCCAGGCCGCCGTGGACGCCGGCAAGTCGGCCGAACAGGTGGCCGACCCGGCCAACGACGCTATCCAGCTCGGCTCCGCCTACGCCGACACCGACTCCGCCGCCGACCTCGTCGTCCTGACCGGACAGAACTCCAAGACGATCGCCGACCAGCAGCGGGCCGTCGCCGACGCCCACGCCAAGAACGCGGCAGCCGAGGCCCAGGCGGCCAAGAACATCGCCGACCAGGCCAAGGGCGACGCCAAGGAGGCCTACCAGCACGCGGCCAACGCCGCCGGATACGCGGCGGACGCCCGCACGTATGCGAAGGACGCACTCGGCTACGCCGCCGACACCGCCAAGGCCGCGTCCGCGGCCGCGTCCTCACTGGCCCGCACCATCGACTACGACAACCAGGCCACCGCCGACGCCGCGGCCGCCGACAAGGCGGCCGGCAACGCCGAGGGCTACGCCAAGGACGCCCGCGACAGCGCCGACGCCGCCGAACTCGACGCCTCCGCGGCCCGCTCAGCGGCCGCCCAGGCCGAACAGGACGCCAAGGACGCCCGAGCGGCCGCCACCCGCGCCGACACGGCCGCCACCGAAGCCGAACAGGCCGCCAAGGACGCCGACAAATACGCCAAGGAAGCCCAGGAGGCCGCCGATCGAGCGGAGAAGGCGGAGAAAGCCAAGCAGATCAACGACGGAACCGTCCCCGACGAGAACGGCCACTCGATCGGCAACGTCTTCCACGTCATCGACCACATCGAGAAGATCGGCGATCCGGAGGTCATCAAGAAGACCGACGGCTGCGACCACTGGTGGAACCACCTCGCCTACACGGGCAACTGCACGATCACCTCGAAGATCAAGTACAAGGCCGTTGTCGACCTGTACCTGTGCAGTGCCGAGGGCATCGACCCGCAGAAGTTGATGTGTCCCCCCGGCGCGACGCATTACCTCCAGACGGTCAAGACCGACGAACTGTCCCAGGAGGTCACGCACAACATCACGATCGCCGAGTGGCAGGACGGCGTCGATCCCATCGACATCCTCTTCGGCAGCTGGATCAAGTGCGCCCAGAAGTTCACCTCCGGTTTCGAGGGCGGCAGCTGGGGCGGATGCGCCTGGGCGTCCCTGGACGTCGCGAGCCTGTTCGCCGGCAAGATCATCCGACCCATCGCCGACGCGGTCAAAGCAGCAGACGCGGCCGCCCGGACCGGGATCAAGTTCACGGACGCGTGGAAGGCACTGCGCGCCCTCAAACTGCCGGAAGATGCCGTCGCCGGCATCTTCAAGACACTTGGCCAGAGATTGCGTGGACTCTGCCTGAAGGACAGCTTCCCCGCTGCGACACCCGTACTGCTCGCCGATGGCTCGGTCAAGCGCATCGACGCGGTCAAGGTCGGCGATCGACTGCTCGCCACTGACCCGGACGCCGGTACGACCGGGCCCGAACCGGTCACGTCGACGTTCTCTCACTCAGCAGACTGGCTCCTGCAGATCTCCTTCGCTGACGGCGGACGGGTACTGACCACGCCGGGCCACGGGATGTATGTTCCGGGCCGTGGCTGGGTGCACGCCTCCAGCCTGCACAGGTCGGACTCGCTCCGGACTCCGACCGGTGCCCTGCACACGGTGGTCGGTATCCGCCCCGTGGCCGCACCACAGCAGGTGTGGGACCTGAGCATCGCCGACCTCCACACCTTCTACGTGCTCGCGGGCCGGACTCCCGTACTGGTCCACAACGTCGACTGCCCCGTCTACTATGCGCAATACCCCGGTGGGGCCTCGATCGTCGCAGACATCGACAAGGACGGTCTCTTCGGACTCGCCATCGAGGCGATCAAGGACGTACCCCCCAGAGGCGGCGAGATGTTCAACGCCGCACTCGCGCATTTCGGCGACGCAGTGAAGGGTGTCAAGGGGTACTGGCAGGACGGAGGTTCGCTCAGCGATAATCTGGACTCCTTCAACGCGGCCGTACGGGACGGTGCATCGCTCGAGGAAGCGGCACTGGCAACGCTCACGGGCAAAATGGCCTCGCGAGCAGGTTTCTCGAAGGTGGAGATAACTGAACTCAGAGGCATGCCGGGGCACTATACAAACGTGGGCGCGACCTTCCGTTAGGTCACCTGTCCGTGGCATCCACAGCTGAAGGACACGCGTTGGGGCGGGTATCGCATGGCCGTCCCGCTCCAACGCCGTCACGCGAAAGATCGGAAAGTCGGGCACGAGATGAATGAGATGGAGATTCTTGTCGGCGAGCTGAAGGCGGCTCACGTCGATGGAAAGGACGCGATAGAACTCGCATTGCTCGCCAGGGACAAGCTGGGTGCAGGGTTCCGCGCCGTCCCTTTCATTACATCCTTCCGTCTTGCTTTCGACATACCGCTGCCCGTTCTGCAGCGGGCGCAAGCATGGGAGAGGTTCGGCTTGGGGAGCGTCCACATTTCCGACGAGGAGTTCACAAGCCTCCTCTCACCATGGCTCACCCATGCGTGAGGAGCCTTCGGGACCCGAAGGACGCACCGACCGGACCGACTGACGTCGTGGCGCCGGGGCGGGCGGGGGAACCCCCCCCCCCCGCGGGCAGTGCCGGGGCGCGGCCCCACCCCCCCCCCCCCCCCCCCCCCCACAAACACACATGGGTGGGGGGCAACGGCGGGCGCCCC
>NZ_JBHVST010000260.1:0-2692 GCF_042885015.1 Streptomyces sp. NPDC058086
CGCTGGGCCTCGGCGACCACCTGGGCTCCCTGGAGCCGGGCAAGCGCGCCGACCTGATCGTGCTGGCCTCCACTCCGTCACCCCCCAGGCCGACCTCCCGGAACCCGAAGCCCGCCGCGCCCTGCGCGAGCAGGCTCAGCTGTCCAAGGCACAGGTGGCCCGCGCCCTCGGGGTGAGCCCGTCCACGGTCAGCGCCTGGGAGGCCGGCCGGGATCCGGCCGGCGAGGTACGCGCCAAGTACGCCTACCTCCTGGACGGATTGAGCGCCAAGCTCCTCACCGACACCACGCCCGAAACCGAGTCGGCGGTGGAGTCCACCGCTGTTCGCTCCGTTGATGCGGACGCTACGGCTGAGGCCGGGCCCGCTTCTTTCGCGTTCGAGGACGGGGACGAAGTCGAGGTACTCATGGCCCCGGAGCCGTGTGTGCTGTGCGGGCGTCCGGCCCGACAGCGAGTGGAGGGCTTCGCTCAGCACCTGGACCCCGCCGAATGCCAGGGCGGCGCAGTCGGGACGCCGCCGGCCCCGGCCGCCGACCGGCCCGCCCCGGCTGCCCCGAAGCCCTCCAAGCGTGCCAAGAGCCCGGCCCGCCGGGCGTTCCAGGAACCGTCGGGCCCCGGGGACTTGATCCACGCGGCCGTCGAGGGAGCACTCGCCGAGCACCAGGGCGACGTGGAAACGGCCACCGCGGCGCTGTTGAAGAAGGCGATCCCGGACGCCATGCGCCTGCTGGACGAAACCCGCAAGGGCGCACGGTACGACGTGATCGCCCACCCCTGGATTCCCGACATCCTGAAGAAGCAGACCTCCCGGGGCGCGGACCAGATCTGGGAGGCCCGCCCCAAATGGACCCGCGCCGAACTGCCACCCGGCGTTCATGAGGTGACGGCACTCGACGTCAACGGCGCTTATCTGTCCGCCCTCAAAACCCATCTGCCGCTCGGGCAATTGGAGCACACCACCGGCATGCCGCACGACCGCCGCCGCGCCGGAGTCCACCTGATCACCCCACCGGTCTGGGAGCACGACGCCGTGCTGCCCAACCCGATCGGCGAGCGCGACGAGCCCGGCCCCCTCTGGGTCACCGAACCCACCCTGCGGCTCCTGCTGCGCCTGTCCAGCCCGAAGCACGGCCTGTGCGAGGTGCCGGAAATCCACGAGTCCTACACTTCAGGAGCCACGGAGAACCTGCTGGAGAAGTTCCGCAGCACGCTCAAGGACGCCCGCGACACCGCCATCGCCGACAGTGACCCGGTCACCCTGGAGTACGTGAAGGCGATGTACTCGAAATTCGTCTCCACCATGGGGGAGTCGAACTACAACCGGGAGCTGTACCGGCCGGACTGGATGCACATCATCCGCTCCCAGGCCTTCGCCAACCTCTGGATGAAAGCGCTCAAAGCCCACGACGAAGGACTCGCCGTCGTCCGCGCGATGGGCACCGACGAACTCCACGTCATCGGCGACTGGCGCCGTGTTTTTCCCGAAGGCCGAGGGGTGACCGAGGTCTAGGTCAAAGACCTCTACACCGCGGGCGCCGACACCGACACCATGGGGGAGGAGCAGTAGATGCCGGAGAGGAACAACGACTTCGGAAAGTTCGGCGCGAGCGGCGTCAAAGGAAGCGAACTCGTCGGGCGGAAGCTCGACGACCTCGCCGGCGGCATCGTCACCCCCGTCACCGCGAAGCGCGGACTGATGGCACGCCTGAACTATCTGACGAGGTCCGACCATGCCCGCCAGGCCGCCAGGGAAGCCGGGCTGACGGTGACCGACCGCACGCTGAAGGCGTGGCTGGAAGGCAAGCGCCGCCCCTCGAAGAAGAACCTGAAGAAGATCGACGACGCCTACCAGGCGGTGCGTCGGCAGAACGTGGCCCGGCACCTGCTCAAGCGCCTCAACGCGAACGGCGGCACCAGGGTCGAGATCCATCCTCTCAACCAGTCCGGCGTCGCCCGCCCCCTACAGCGCGACGTCCCCTTCCGGCACATGAATGTGCGCCGCTGGGACCGGATCGTCGGCGCGTGGGCGGCCGGAGACCACCACGGCCTGGACGCGGCCTGGACCGACGACGTCCTGCCCGATCTGGGATCCCAGTACGGAGCGTACGAGTACTGCACCAACGTCGGCTTCGCTGCATAACTCCAGGCCAGAGGCAGTCTACGGACCTCGGACCCACGACTCTGCCCCGCCACCAGCAGAGAGGGGCGAGAGCCGTGCGTCCGAAGGCCAGCGCACCCGGCTCCTGCTGTGCTGCTTCCGTGCCGCCGTCACCGACTGCGGTGGGCGCGGTCCCGGGTGCAGAGCCGACGCACACCGCACCCAGCGTGTGGTTCGGCCGTCGTCGACGGCGAATATGTCCACGCTGGGGTTACCAGCGTGATGGCAGACAGTGTCGGCGGCTACGCGGCGCTGACACTGTTCGACGAGGACTCCGAGGTTCTCACCGGGAGTGCAAAATCAATCTCCTTGCTCCTGCTGTGGGCGCCCGTCTCGAAGGGACCGGGGACGTCCTGAAGTCCGGACGTACCTTGACCATTTGTCAGTTGGAGGTCTGGGGCATCCAGAGTGACGGTGGCCGACGACTCGTGGCCCACGGCCGGCAGACGCTGGTCCGTGCGCGGGCCAAGCAGTGAACCTGCAGTCGCTATGGTCTTACTTTCCAACGCCGCTCACTTTTCGATGGTAATGATC
>NZ_JBHVST010000261.1:0-2569 GCF_042885015.1 Streptomyces sp. NPDC058086
CGATCCTGCACGCCAAGGCTGAAAGCGCCGGACGAGAATTGATCGCCGTGGACCCCCGCAACACCTCCAGGACCTGCCCCACCTGCGGGCACGTCGCAGCGGAGAACCGGCCCACCCAGGAGAAGTTCCACTGCGTCTCGTGCGGCCACACCGCGCACGCGGACACGGTGGGCGCCCTGAACGTTCTACGGGCCGGGCTGGTCCATCGCGACGCCAACCCGGCATAGCGAGAAGCCCCGGCGTTTACGACTCCGTTGGGAAAGTCGTGATTCGGGCGGGGCTGTGTCGTTGGTCTTGCTGATGGCTATGGTCGTTGGCGGGGTGGTGGGGCGGCATGTCGTTGGAGTCGCGGTCGGAGGACGGAGTGCCTGAGCTGACGGCTCGGGTGGTGCGGGCCTCGTTCCCGAGGGGGATCTTGGCCATCCGGATCAGGGAAGTACTCGGTGCGCTGTTCACGGACGAGGATTTCGCCGCAGCCTTCCCCGACCGGGGCCGACCCGCGATCTCGCCGGGAGCTCTGGCCTTGGTGTCGGTGTTGCAGTATGCCGAGGGTCTGTCCGACCGGCAGGCCGCTGACCAGGTGCGGGCCCGCATGGACTGGAAGTTTTTGCTGGCGCTGGAGCTGGATGATCCCGGCTTCGACTTCACCGTCCTGGGGGATTTCCGCTCCCGTCTGATCACGCACGGGCTGGAAGAGCGGGTGCTGGAGGCGATGCTGGCCCGGCTCTCGGAGGCCGGGCTGGTGAGGGCCGGTGGCCGGCAGCGGACCGATTCCACTCATGTGCTGGCTGCAGTGCGCACGCTGAACCGGATGGAGTTCGTCGGTGAGACGCTCCGGGCGGCTCTGGAGGCGCTGGCCGCAGCTGCCCCGGACTGGCTGGCGCCGTTGATCAGCTCCGCCTGGGTGGAGCGATATGGGAACAAGGTCGACAACTACCGCTTCCCGAAAGGGGAGAACGTCCGCCGGGAGTGGGCCGAGCAGGTCGGCCGGGACGGGTTCGCTCTCCTTGACGCCATTGATGGGCCGGCCGCTGTGGCCTGGCTGCGCGAGGTGCCCGCAGTGCGGATCCTGCGCCGGGCCTGGGCAGAGCAGTATCACCGGGACGGCAAGGGGGTGCACTGGCGGGAGGGCAAGGACCTCCCGCCGGCCAGAGACCGGCTGTCCTCGCCATATGACGCCGACGCCCACTACGGCATCAAACGCGGGACGGGCTGGTGCGGATACAAAGTCCACCTGAGTGAGACCTGCGAGCCGGACGCACCCCACCTGATCACGAATGTGGAGACCACCAACGCCACTGTCAACGACACCGAGGTCACCGCAACCATCCACCAGCATCTGGCTGAACGGGAGTTGAGGCCGCGCGAGCATGTGGTGGACGCCGGATACGTCACCGCCGCCCACATCCTGGCCGCGCGTGAGGACCACGGCATCGACCTGGTCGGCCCCGTCGGCGCTGATACCCACCACAACGGACGGGACGCGCAGGCTCCGGACCTGACCCAGGCCGCCTTCACCACCAACTGGGACGCCCGGCAGGTCACCTGCCCCCAGGGAGCCTCCAGCGTCAGCTGGTCCCAGCAGCGCAAGGCCAGCGGGACCCCGCTCGTCCGGGTGCACTTCGCGCTCGCCGACTGCGATCCATGCCCGCTGAGAGCGAGGTGCACCAAAGCAGCCAACGGCAAATGGGGCCGCAGCCTGACCCTGCTGCCCCGCGAGCAGCAACAGATCCTCGAAGAACGACGTGCCAAGCAGCAAACCGACGAGTGGAAGGCCCGCTACGACGTGCGAGCCGGGGTGGAGGGCACCATCTCCCAGGCCGTCCGCCGCACTCACCTGCGACGCACCCCCTACCAAGGCCAGCACAAGACCCACCTCGCCAACGTCCTCTCCGCCACCGCCCTCAACCTCACCCGAATCGACGCCTGGCTGAACAACACCCCACTCGGCACCACCCGCGTCTCCCACCTCGCGCGACTCACCCTCGCGGCATGACAGCTCCCGGGACCCGTTTCGTGGATTTCCCAACGGAGTCGTTCACGCCGGGAAGGAGTCACGACATTGGTGTCGACGTAGCCAGTTCTCCGCCGCGCAGAAGGACGACACGCAGATAGGGCCGGGCGCCGCAACGGTCGCAGGTCATGGACTTCGACTACGTCACCAAGTACCAGAAGGAGCAGGTGGAGAACACCGCCGACATCGAGCGCGGCGCTGACATCCTGGTCAAGGGCGGCAAGTACAAGAACCACGTCGTGTTCATCGGCAAGGAGCTCCTCGTGGTCAGGAAGGACAGGGCGAGGAGCTTGGCGTGTGGCCGGGCTGGTGGTCATGTCGGTGTCCTTCGGGCTTGGAAGGCGGACGCGCCGGGTGCGCGTGCGGGGGGAGCGCGCATCAGTCCCAGCGGCGTTGTCACGTTGTTGAGTGCGTGAGTGTCTGATGGTGCGTCGGGGCGTGGTGGGCCCACGGTCAGGGCCTGTGTTCAGGCCGTGGTGGGCCGGCTGGCAGCGCGGGTGATCTGGTCCCAGATGGCGAAGCGGAGGGTCATCTCGGCTCGGTGGTCGGAGGCTG
>NZ_JBHVST010000262.1:0-2546 GCF_042885015.1 Streptomyces sp. NPDC058086
TTTTGTTTTTTCTTTTTTTTGATTCATCTTGTTTTTTAGTTTTGGTTGGGGTTTTTTTTTTTTGTGGGGGGTTTTTTTTTTTTTTTAGGAGTCGGGCGCAGTTCTGGGCCCGTTATGACTTCCCCGGCCCCGGCCCGCTTCGTGTGCGCGGCTCAGTCCCAGTACTGATCGAGGTTGTAGGTGCTGCTGAACTGCCGGTCTTCCTGGGATTCATCAAGGCCCTCACCGAAGACTTCACCGGCTGCTGGGACAGGATCACGACGGGTGGCGGCGGAACCCTGGGCAATTGCGGAGGGGCAATCTTCGACATTGCCACCCTCGTCTTGGCATCGTCGCCATCAAGGCCATCAAGGACGCCGTGACGGCTTTTGACGCCGCCATGAGAACCGGTATCGCCGTCGACGAGGCATGGAAGGCCCTGCGCACCGCCGGCCTCACCGAAGCCGCCATCGAGGGGATCACCTCAAAGCTCCTGCTGACCAAGTGCTTCTCGGCCGGCACCAAGGTTGCGGCGGAAAACGGTCCCAAATCCATCGAGGACATCGAGGTCGGCGACCGGGTCTGGTCGCAGGACCAGGTCACGGGCAAGAAGTCCCTGCACCCGGTGTTGAACCTGTTCCACCGGACCGTCGACTCCCTGGTCCGGATCACAACCGCCGACGGCCAGGTCGAAGCGACGGATTCGCTCCGCTTCTGGGTGCCGGAACGGGGCTGGGTCGAGGCTGGTGAACTGCGCGCCGGAGACACCCTTGAGGCGCGGGACGGCGGCTCCACACAGGTTCTTGGCACCACGGTCGTCAAGGGGTCCGTCGAGGTCTTCAACTTCGAGGTCGCGCGAAACCACACGTACTACGCGTACACGGGGTCGACGCCGGTCCTGGTGCACAACGAGTGTCTCAAGGGGATCCTCGACGAGCTCGTCAAGGACGGCGACCACATCGTTCTGGGGATCAACCCGTACTCCGATACGCTGGCCAGAGAATCCCTGGGCGGTACCGGCGGCCTGAGCGGCCCCGGGGCACGGACGTTCAACCACGAGCTTCTCGGCAAACCGGCCCCTGGCGGTGACGGGCGTCCGATCTGGATGGCCGGCGTCGAGAAGGCGCTGGACGATAAGTCGGTGAAGTTGAGCATTTCACTGGACGGTGTTCCGGACGCGAAGACCGCGGCAGAAGCCCTGAACAGGCCCATCGAACGCGGGAAGCGGTTGGTGGGCGGCGACTGGCAGACGGTGGCCAAAGCAGGAAGCGACAACGGCACCGCATGGGAAGTGGTGACGCTGCGTCTCAACGTGATCCTTGGACGCCGGGACTTCGACGCCGTCGACTGGTACTTCACCAAGCCGGGTGACAAGGTGCCGAGCCTCGCCAAAGACATGCCGAAGCCGGACTGGGCCCAGTGACCCGAAGACCCCGAGGACAGGAAGAACACAGAGAATGGCGGATTTCGTACGAGAGGGACGTCTGTTCCGGGTGGTCAGCTTCGCGGCGTCGCACCGGCAGCTGCTGCTGCGCAGCGACGCCACCGCCGTCGACGGAACGGACACCCGCGTCGAGGTGTACTTCGGGCATGTGGAGCTCATGCTGCTCAAACCCATCTACCAGAAGGGGATCCACGTCCGCCCGGCGTCGGAGGCGGAGTTCGCGGTGCTGAAAGAGCGTCATGACCTCGCCACGGGCGATGCGGGCTTCACCTGGATGATCGAACCTGACGGGGACAGCTTCGTCGTCTCCGCCGAACCCTCGTGGCGCGAGGCGGACCGCAAGTTCGAGGACCCGTCCCTGTTCGACTTCGCCCAGCCCTGGCCCCCGGACTTCCCCGTGGAGTACGGCAGCGTCGGCTGAGGCGGATGACACGCTGAGGGCGCCATAGGTCTGACCTGTGCAAACCAGGGGCAGGCTACTACAGGGTCCGGTAGGGGAGTTGATAGGGGGAACGGTAGGGGCCTCGGTAGGGCACGCCCGCCTCTGCCCGCAAACGGTGAGCGCGTGAACATCCAGCCCCTGCTCGACGCGCTCGGCATCCGGAGGACGCCGCCCGGGCCCTGGCCGGCGACCTCCGCACCCAGATCCCGAACTGCAGGGGCGGCTGCGGGAAGCCGAGACCCACCTCGAACACCTCGCGATCACCCGCAAGACCGTCACCGCTCTCGCTGACCGCCTCCCGGCCCGGACCTCGGCGCCCGACCTGCCCGAACACCCGGACTACCCCCGCATCCTCGTCGCCTTCAACGAGGTCCCAGGCCCCCTCCGAGCCCGCGACGTCTGCGAAGCCCTCGACCACGAACCGCTGCCCAAGAACATCGAAGGCATCCGCGCCAAGCTGAAACGCCTGGTCAAGCTCGGCATCCTCACCGAGATCAACACCGGCGACTTCGCCGGGCAGCAGTAGCCCGTGCCCCCGCGAGCGGCAGCTCTGCCACAGCTGTGGTGGCCGGGGGACCGTGTTGGTGTGCGGGGCCCCCGCACTTTGGGCGGGGTGTGGCGGGGAGGCACATCAACCCCGGGGGGACCGGCCACACACATGAGCCGCAACAGCAGCCCCCA
>NZ_JBHVST010000263.1:0-2530 GCF_042885015.1 Streptomyces sp. NPDC058086
TATTTTTGTGGGGTGGGGCCGGGGGTCGGGGCGGGTCCTTTGTGGGGGGATGGGGTGTTGTGGGGGGCGGGGGTGGGTGGGCTTGTCCTCTGGCGCCGGCCGAGGTGGGGGCTTTCAGGGGCGCGGGGAACTGCGCGACCAGCCCCCACCCACCCGCAGTCGAAGAACTCCGCGCGGCCGGGGGTTCGGGGCGCAGCCCCGATCCCTTGGGGGCGCGGGGAACTGCGCGAGCAACCCCCACCCACCCGCAGTCGAGGACTCAGGCCTGCTGAGGGTGGTGGGGTGGGACGGGCGGGAGGTCGCCGGTCTTCTCGTAGGCCGAGAGCATGTCGATGCGGCGGATGTGGCGCTCGTCACCGGAGAAGGGCGTGGAGAGGAACACCTCCACGAACTTCGTCGCCTCCTCCTCGGAGTGCATACGCGCACCCACCGCCACCACGTTGGCGTTGTTGTGCTGACGGCCCAGCGACGCCGTCTCCTCGCTCCAGGCGAGAGCGGCACGGACCCCGTCCACCTTGTTCGCCGCGATCTGCTCCCCGTTGCCGGAGCCGCCGATCACGATGCCGAGGGCCTCGGGGTCGGCCGCCGTACGCTCCGCCGCGCGGAGGCAGAACGGCGGGTAGTCGTCCTGGGCGTCGTAGATGAGGGGCCCGCAGTCGACGGGCTCGTGCCCGGCGGCCTTGAGCCACTCGACGAGGTGGTTCTTGAGTTCGAAACCGGCATGATCGGAGCCGAGATACACGCGCATGGTCCGAGTGTGACACGGCCGTTTCGGATCGGCCTCGCCGGGTGCCGCCAGCGAAAACTGTGGGCAAGGCTACAAACCTCAAGGAAACCTCAAGTAACGATCTGGATTCAAAGGTTCACGAATTCCTTTGCCTCCGATTCACTGGACCGGCTCGTTACAGGGTCCCTACAAGGACTCGCTCGGGTCCGTACACCGCTCGTACGGAAATCTGCTCACCCGGCGCAAAGGAATCCCCCTCATGACCTCGCAGCCGACCCCCACAAAGGCCGCAAGCGGCCACGGAGGCCCCGGAGAACCCGGTTCAGGCCTCCAGGCCGGACTCAAGAACCGGCATCTGACCATGATCGCCATCGGTGGCGTCATCGGAGCCGGCCTCTTCGTGGGCTCCAGCTCCGGTATCGCCACCGCGGGCCCCGGAATCCTCCTCTCCTACGCCCTCGTCGGCACGCTCGTGGTGCTGGTGATGCGGATGCTGGGGGAGATGTCCGCCGCGAACCCGACCTCCGGTTCGTTCTCCGCGCACGCGGACCGCGCGCTCGGGCGCTGGGCCGGTTTCTCGATCGGCTGGCTGTACTGGTTCTTCTGGGTGGTCGTGCTCGCCGTCGAGGCGACCGCGGGAGCCAAGATCCTGGAAAGCTGGATGCCCGGCGTACCGCAGTGGGGCTGGGCGCTCATCGTGATGATCGTGCTCACCGCGACCAACCTGGTCTCGGTCGGCTCGTACGGTGAGTTCGAGTTCTGGTTCGCCGGGATCAAGGTCGTGGCGATCGGCGCGTTCATCATCGTCGGCGCGCTCGCGATCTTCGGCGTGCTGCCGGGTGTCGACGCCCCGAAGGCCGGCCTGGGGAATCTGAGCGACCACGGCGGCTTCCTGCCGCACGGGCCCGGCGCGATCCTCACCGGTGTGCTCCTGGTCGTCTTCTCCTTCATGGGCAGCGAGATCGCGACCCTCGCCGCCGGCGAGTCCGAGGACCCGCAGCGGGCCGTCACCAAGTCCACCAACAGCATCATCTGGCGCATCGGCGTCTTCTACCTGGGCTCGATCCTCGTCGTCGTGTCCCTGCTGCCGTGGAACGACCCCTCCATCAAGGACAAGGGCTCCTACGTCGCCGCCCTCGACTCCCTCGGCATCGCGCACGCCGGTGAGATCATGAACTTCATCGTGCTGACCTCCGTGCTGTCCTGCCTGAACTCCGGGCTCTACACGGCCTCCCGGATGGCGTTCTCGCTCGGCGAGCGCGGCGACGCGCCCAAGGTGTTCGCGAAGACCACCTCGCGCGGTGTGCCGATGGCCGCGATCGTCGTCTCGGTCGTCTTCGGCTTCGTCGCCGTCTTCTTCAACTACAAGTTCCCCGACTCGGTCTTCCTCTTCCTCGTCAACTCCTCCGGCGCGGTCGCCCTGTTCGTCTGGCTGGTCATCTGCTTCTCGCAGCTGCGGATGCGGAAGATCATCCAGCGCGAGTCGCCGGAGAAGCTGGTCGTGAAGATGTGGCTGTACCCCTACCTGACCTGGGCGACGGCCGCACTGATCGTCTTCGTCCTCGGCTACATGCTGACCGACACGGAACACGACGGACGCGAGACCGTACTGCTGTCGCTGCTCGTCGCCGCGATCGTGCTCGTGATCGCCTTCGTGAAGCAGAAGCTCGGCGGCTCCGCGGCGACCGAGCCGGCGGGCGTCAGCGCGCCGGTGGGCGCCGGGGAGCCGGTCGACGCCACGTCGGAGGCCTGAGCACCCGGACGCCGAATCCGGCGGAATCGGTAACGGGGAGGGGCCCGGCC
>NZ_JBHVST010000264.1:0-2526 GCF_042885015.1 Streptomyces sp. NPDC058086
CCGGTCGAGCTCATCGGCGGGGTGCGATTCCCGGCCATCGGAGAGCTGCCGTACTTGCTCACCCTCGCGGGCCACGGCTTCTACTGGTTCCGGCTGCGACGCGCGATCGCCCCCGGCACCGCCAGGCGATCCTGACCGCACGTGATCGCGCTTGATCGTGTGCCCGTCAAAGATCGCTTGCCTCTGAAAGGACGTGTCGCCATGCCGAAGACCGCGTTGCACCGTCCGGGCAGCCATGCCCCCGCCGCGCTGCTCACCTCGCTCGCCGAACTGCTGCGGCAATGGCTGCCGCGGCAGCGCTGGTTCGCGGGCAAGGGCCACCCCGTCACCGGTCTGAGCGTGGTGTCGTCGACCGAGCTGTACCCGGGCTGCCTGCATCTTCTGATACGCACCGAACACCTCGGCGGCTCCGACCACGAAGGTCCCGGCACTCCCCCGCCCGACGACTGCTACCAGCTCCTGCTCGGCGCACGCGAGGTTCTGCCACCCCGACTCGCCCCCGCCTTCATAGGCCGCCCGAGCGCGGGCCCCCTGGCCGACCTCAGCGTGTACGACGCCTTCCACGATCCCAACGCGGCGGGTCTGCTCCTGGAACGACTGCGCACGCCCGGGGCGGCGGGACCGCTGCTCTTCGAGCGGGATCCCCAGGTGACGGTCCCCTGCGGTCTCACCCCCCGGCTCCTCGACACCGAGCAGTCGAACTCCTCCCTCGTGTACGGGAACTCCTTCATCCTGAAGGTCTTCCGCCGTGTCCAGCCGGGCATCAACCCCGACCTGGAGGTGCCCTGGGCGCTGGCCCGGCAGGGCTGCACCCGCGTACCCGCCCCCGCGGCGTGGTTCGGCACCTCGCAGCCGCGGGAGGCGACACTCGGGGTGCTCCAGCCGTTCCTGCGCGACGCCTCCGACGGCTGGACCCTGGCGCTCCAATCGCTCACCTCCGGCGGGGAGTTCACCGAGGAGGCATACGAACTCGGCCGGGCCACCGCCGAGATACATGTGGCGCTGGCGGCGGCGTTCCCCGTACGAGCACCCAGTCCCTTGCAGCACCGGCAACTCGCGGCCGCGATGAGTGAACGGCTCGACACCACGGCCCGCTCCGTGCCCGAACTCCGGCCGTACGCGGCCGGGCTGCGGTCGGCGTTCGACGCGCTCGCGGCGCTCGACGCGGCGATACGGCCGGCGCAGCGGATTCACGGCGACCTCCACCTGGGGCAGGTGCTGCGGGCCGGGCGGCAGTGGTCCGTCATCGACTTCGAGGGCGAGCCGGGCCGTCCGCTCACCGAGCGCCGACGCCTCCAGTCCCCCGTACGCGATGTCGCGGGCATGCTGCGCTCCTTCGACTACGCCGCGCGCTCCCGCCACCCGTGGCGCCCCGAGTGGGCGCAGCGCTGCCGGGAGGCCTTCTGCGCGGGGTACGCCGCCGCGGCCGCGTGGGACCCGCGCGAGGAGCCCGAACTGCTGCGCGCGTACGAGACCGACAGGGCCGTGTACGAGGTGCTGTACGAGGCGAGGCACCGGCCCGGCTGGCTGCCGGTCCCGATGGCGGCGGTCGGGCGCCTCGCCGGAGCCGCGGGGGAACGGCGTGACGCACACCCCACCGAGCGTCCTGCCCACCGTCTTGCCCACCGTCCAACCGGCCATCACGCCGAACATCGCGTCGAACGTCCCGCTGAACGCCTTTGACGACGCTCCGGAGCCCAGGATCCATCCGCCCCACCGCTTTCCCCGAGGAGGCTGAAGCCGTGGCAGTTCACACCACCGCCGTTGGCACCAGGCCGGTAGCCGCGCTGGACGCGACGGACCGCGCGCGCCTGATGTCGGGCGCCCACCACGATCCGCACGCGCTGCTCGGCGCGCACCCGGTGCCGGGCGGCGTCGTGTTCCGCGTGCTACGACCGTACGCCGAGGCCGTCGCGGTGGTGGTGGACGGCCGACGCACGGAGCTACGGGGAGCCGGCGACGGCCTCTTCTCGGGCGTCCTGTCGCTCGACACGATCCCCGAGTACGTGCTGTCGGTGACGTACGCGAGCCACGAGTCCGAGGTACAGGATCCGTATCGCTTCCTGCCCGCGCTGGGCGAGGTCGATCTCCATCTGATCGGCGAGGGACGCCACGAGGAGCTGTGGCGGGCGCTCGGGGCGCATCCCATGACCCACCAGGGCGTGACCGGCACCCGCTTCACGGTCTGGGCACCCAACGCCCAGGGGGTCAGGGTCTGCGGGGACTTCTGCCACTGGGACGGCACCGCCTACCCCATGCGATCGCTCGGTTCCACGGGTGTCTGGGAGTTGTTCCTGCCCGGCATAGGCGAGGGAACGCCGTACAAGTTCGACATCACCCGGCCCGACGGTACGCACACGATGCGCGCCGACCCGATGGCCCGCCGCACCGAGGTGCCCCCGGCGACCGCCTCGATCGTCACGGAGTCGTCCCACGTGTGGACGGACGCGGAGTGGATGGCGGGGCGGGGGGCCCGTCCGGTGCACGAGGCGCCGTTGTCGGTGTACGAGGTCCACCTGCCCTCGT
>NZ_JBHVST010000265.1:0-2471 GCF_042885015.1 Streptomyces sp. NPDC058086
TGGGAAATAAAAAAACACAAGTCAAATGACTTGTGTTTTTAGTTGCTTGGCGACGTCCTACTCTCACAGGGACAAGGTCCCAACTACCATCGGCGCTGAAGAGCTTAACTTCCGTGTTCGGCATGGGAACGGGTGTGACCTCTTCGCTATCGCCACCAAACTAAATGAGAGGTGTTCTCTCAAAACTAGATAACGGTTAGACAAGGCCCACAGGATGTGGGTCATGCAGGCGTTGCCACACGATGTGGCGTATTTAGCCAGCATTCACATATTTTATTAGGTTAAGTCCTCGATCGATTAGTATCAGTCAGCTCCACGTGTCGCCACACTTCCACCTCAGACCTATCAACCTGATCATCTTTCAGGGATCTTACTTGCTTGCGCAATGGGAAATCTCATCTTGAGGGGGGCTTCATGCTTAGATGCTTTCAGCACTTATCCCGTCCGCACATAGCTACCCAGCGATGCCCTTGGCAGAACAACTGGTACACCAGCGGTGCGTCCATCCCGGTCCTCTCGTACTAAGGACAGCTCCTCTCAAATTTCCTGCGCCCGCGACGGATAGGGACCGAACTGTCTCACGACGTTCTGAACCCAGCTCGCGTACCGCTTTAATGGGCGAACAGCCCAACCCTTGGGACCGACTACAGCCCCAGGATGCGATGAGCCGACATCGAGGTGCCAAACCTCCCCGTCGATGTGGACTCTTGGGGGAGATAAGCCTGTTATCCCCGGGGTAGCTTTTATCCGTTGAGCGATGGCCCTTCCATGCGGAACCACCGGATCACTAAGCCCGACTTTCGTCCCTGCTCGACTTGTAGGTCTCGCAGTCAAGCTCCCTTGTGCCTTTACACTCTGCGAATGATTTCCAACCATTCTGAGGGAACCTTTGGGCGCCTCCGTTACTTTTTAGGAGGCGACCGCCCCAGTCAAACTGCCCACCTGACACTGTCTCCCTGCCCGATAAGGGCAGCGGGTTAGAAGGTCAATACAGCCAGGGTAGTATCCCACCGATGCCTCCACCGAAGCTGGCGCTCCGGTTTCCAAGGCTCCTACCTATCCTGTACAAGCTGTACCAACATTCAATATCAGGCTGCAGTAAAGCTCCACGGGGTCTTTCCGTCCTGTCGCGGGTAACCTGCATCTTCACAGGTACTATAATTTCACCGAGTCTCTCGTTGAGACAGTGCCCAGATCGTTGCGCCTTTCGTGCGGGTCGGAACTTACCCGACAAGGAATTTCGCTACCTTAGGACCGTTATAGTTACGGCCGCCGTTTACTGGGGCTTCAATTCGCACCTTCGCTTACGCTAAGCGCTCCTCTTAACCTTCCAGCACCGGGCAGGCGTCAGCCCCTATACTTCGCCTTACGGCTTCGCAGAGACCTGTGTTTTTGCTAAACAGTCGCCTGGGCCTATTCACTGCGGCTCTCTCGGGCTTGCACCCTAACAGAGCACCCCTTCTCCCGAAGTTACGGGGTCATTTTGCCGAGTTCCTTAACGAGAGTTCTCTCGATCACCTTAGGATTCTCTCCTCGCCTACCTGTGTCGGTTTGCGGTACGGGCACCTCTCGCCTCGCTAGAGGCTTTTCTTGGCAGTGTGGAATCAGGAACTTCGGTACTATAATTCCCTCGCCATCACAGCTCAGCCTTTATGATGTGCGGATTTGCCTACTCATCAGCCTAACTGCTTGGACGCGCATATCCAGCAGCGCGCTTACCCTATCCTACTGCGTCCCCCCATTGCTCAAACGGCGAGGAGGTGGTACAGGAATATCAACCTGTTGTCCATCGCCTACGCCTTTCGGCCTCGGCTTAGGTCCCGACTAACCCTGAGCGGACGAGCCTTCCTCAGGAAACCTTAGGCATTCGGTGGAGGGGATTCTCACCCCTCTTTCGCTACTCATACCGGCATTCTCACTTCTAAGCGCTCCACGAGTCCTTCCGGTCTCGCTTCACAGCCCTTAGAACGCTCTCCTACCACTGTTCGAAGAACAGTCCGCAGCTTCGGTGATACGTTTAGCCCCGGTACATTTTCGGCGCAGAGTCACTCGACCAGTGAGCTATTACGCACTCTTTAAATGGTGGCTGCTTCTAAGCCAACATCCTGGTTGTCTAAGCAACTCCACATCCTTTTCCACTTAACGTATACTTTGGGACCTTAGCTGGCGGTCTGGGCTGTTTCCCTTTCGACTACGGATCTTATCACTCGCAGTCTGACTCCCAAGGATAAGTCATTGGCATTCGGAGTTTGACTGAATTCGGTAACCCGGTAGGGGCCCCTAGTCCAATCAGTGCTCTACCTCCAAGACTCTTACCTTGAGGCTAGCCCTAAAGCTATTTCGGAGAGAACCAGCTATCTCCAGGTTCGATTGGCATTTCACCCCTACCCACACCTCATCCCCGCACTTTTCAACGTGCGTGGGTTCGGGCCTCCATTCAGTGTTACCTGAACTTCACCCTGGACATGTGC
>NZ_JBHVST010000266.1:0-975 GCF_042885015.1 Streptomyces sp. NPDC058086
GAAGTGCAGACCCCACAGGTAGCCTCCGCGGATCAGGCAGACCAGGGCGGTGGCGAAGAAGATGCCGTAGGCGATGCCGAGGCCGGTCAGCACGCCGTACATCGCCGCCACCCCGGCTCCGAAGAAGATCTGGGAGGACCGCTTGGAGGGCGAGGTGCCGGGGTCGGTGACCATGTAGTTGGTGAAGAGCACGAAGGCGACACCGGTCATCATGCCGAGCGCCGCCGGGATGGAGGTGCCCATCACCAGCCCTCGGACGACGGCCTGCACCACGAAGCCGCCGAGCCAGGCCATGATCAGCCACATGCGGCCGGTCAGCTTCGCGTTCAGCATGGTGCCCAGGACCAGGATGATCGCGGGGAGGACCCAGTCGGCCGGGCCGTACAGGTACTCGGTGAAGTGGTAGGGCGGCGCGATGCTCGCCCAGGGGAAGAGGAGCAGGATCACCGCGATGCCGAAGTTCGACGGGTTCATGTAGTGCCGCATGCGGCCCTTGAGCGGGGCCCGCAGCACCCACTTCGTGCCGACGGCCACGACGACGCCGAAGACCATGACCCAGACGCGGTCGTTGACGTAGGTCAGCATGTTCACGGCGAGACCGGTGATGTGGGCGGGGAAGAGGAACTCGACCATCCCCTTGAACCCCCCGCCGGCGTAGCGGGGGGCCCGCTTGTCGACGCGGGCGCTGACGGCCTCCAGCGCGATCTCCACCACGTAGGCGGTGAAGATCGCGATGAAGGGCCACAACCAGGGCTGTTCGAAGCCGAGGAAGGTGTACCCGGCGATGTTGAGGATCGAGATCGAGATCGCGAACCGGCGCAGGGCGGTGGTGACCTTCACGTCGTGCCGGGGGGCGGCCGTGAGCGTCTTGGTTTCGGGCACGGTCACTTCTCCTTCACGTCGGCGCCGAGTTCCAGCGAGTGCCTGCCGGGAGCCAGCTGGAGGTCCTTGTTGCGCACCTGCCCGGTGCGGTCA
>NZ_JBHVST010000266.1:985-2383 GCF_042885015.1 Streptomyces sp. NPDC058086
ACGGGTCTGCACCGGGCCGTCGACCTCGTGGCCGAGCCCGATGTGCACGTCCTGGCTGCGCTTGCCGGAGTGGCCGCTGCCGCCGTCGACCCGGCCCAGGCGGGTACTGCCGTCGGACAGGGTCACGGCGACCTGTGCGCCGATCACGGGCGACCCGGCCGCGTCGGTGAGACTGAGGTTGAGGTGGTCGCCGGTCTCCGGGCTCATGTTGCAGTAGAAGACCGGGTCCTCCCACTGCCGGGCCACCACCATGTCCAGGCGGCCGTCCCCGTCGGCGTCGCCGGTGGCGATGCCACGGCTGGGCACGGGCACGGCCAGACCGAGCTGTTTGGACAGGTCGCTGTAGGCCTCGCCGTCCTTGTCCTGGACGAAGAAGCGCAGGTGCTGGTCGCCGGCGAGGTCGTCGCCCTCCTCCACCCGGGGCCAGAAGCGGGGGTGCTTGACCAGGGAGTCGTTGGCGGTGGCGAGCTCCTGGAGCTGCGCCCAGCGGTTGCGCTTGCCCTTGACGAAGCCGACCGCCTGGGTGATCTCCTGGACGCCGTTGTTGTCGAAGTCGCCCATCTTCACGTCCCAGCCCCAGCCGGACCAGGCGAGGTTGAGGGGCGAGCTCTCGTCCTTGTACGGAGCGACGCCGTCACGGAACTTGGCCCGCAGGTCCGCCTTGTCACGCGCGGTCGCGACGAAGGCGAAGTTCGACTCCTGGATGCCGAAGGACGTGGTGATGTTGGAGACGAAGGCGTCGTACAGGCCGTCGTTGTCCAGATCGCCGAAGTCGACGCCCATGCCCTTGAAGGAGCTGCGGCCCATCTCCTTGGACTTCGGAGTGGTCGCGGTGTGGACGGCCTTGACCTCGCTGAACTTGAACGTGCCGGGGGTCGACCTGTTGTACAGCAGGGCCGAGGTCCCGAAGTCGTGCGCCAGGTACATCTCGGGGCGCTGGTCGCCGTCCAGGTCGGTGGCCGAGACGGCCAGGGTCCAGCCCCGGTCGATGCCCTTCGGCAGGACGTTCTTGATCTCCTCGAAACCGGAGGGGGTCCAGCGGAAGAAGTGGCCGCCGCCGCCGTTCTGGGCGTGCGAGAGCGAGTCGTTCATCGTCACGCCGCCGTGCACGCTGTCGTCCAGGACGGGGCTGTTGGGGAAGTAGTTCCCGATGTAGATGTCGTTGTGCCCGTCACCGTCGAAGTCGGCGACGGTCGCGGCGTTGGAGTTCCACAGGGGCCCCTTGTAGGTGCTGCCACTGCTGCCGGGGACCAGTTCGACGGGCTCGAAGCACTTCGGGTCCATCGTCGTGGTGTCCTTGCCGGGTTCCTTCTTCGCCTGGAAGATCACCGGGGTGCGGCCCCAGTAGTAGACGAGCAGGTCCATCGCGCCGTCCTCGTTGAAGTCCCCGGGGACACA
>NZ_JBHVST010000267.1:0-2334 GCF_042885015.1 Streptomyces sp. NPDC058086
TGGAGAGGGTGTCGATCACCCGAATGATTCTCCCGAGATTGGCCGTTGCCTCCCATGCCCCTGGGCCGCGCCGTGTGCCTTACCCTGACCGCCGCGGAGCGCCACCGCCTGAAGAAGATGGCCTACGGCCACACGACTGAGCACCGGGCTCGGCAGCGGGCCATAGTCGTTCTGCTCGCGGCGCTGGACCTTCATCACCCTCATGGTCCGCCGCCTCACCCGCCCTCCCCGACCACCACGCACCACGCCACACCCCGTCAAACCGGTGAAACCGGCGGAAAAGCCCAAGCCCATACGCCTGCGAATGCAGCCGCAGACGATCCGGCTGGCCCTCACCGCCTTGAGCTGACCGCGGACAGGCACCTTGTTATGAAGGAGCAGGGAACGTAGGGCTACTCGCCGATATCTTCTGTGAGCGTGGTCCGTGGCACGTTGACCACTGCGTCGTAGGCGTCCAGGGCGGGGACGGGCAGGAACCCGTCGTCCATGCGCATGCGGGTGGGCTCTTGCAGGCCATGGTTCCGGGCGTGTGCACGGAGCGCAGGGACGTCCACAAGTGCTGGGGCCTCGGGCACTCCAGAGAACAGAGCCTCCACACTGTCGTGTGGTGCCTCGGGGGCGTCGGTTGCAGCCTGCCGCATACCGGCGGGGTGTGTCGGATCAGGCACGTTCTGCACAGTCCGCCCGCCGCCGCTGGTCAGTGCCACGGACACGTAGTCCACTCCGAGTGCCTGCGCAAGGACGTGCCCCATCGGGATGCGGGGAAGCGGGACACCTTCGGGGTTGGCTGTGCGCTGGATGTGAGCGTTGTGGGCGGCGAGGACAATGCGGGTATCGGGTGCGGACTGGTCGAGCAACTCCAGCAAAGTGTCGGCCAGGTATCGGTCGCGGGCGGAGAGATTGGCGGCGTCCGGTGTACCGCTGAACAACTCGGACATTGCGCGTTGCATCTGGTCAGTTCGCCAGGCAGCCCATACATCGGAGAGAGCACGTTCGTAAGCCTGGGCTCCGCCTTGCTGAGCATAGATCTCGCGCATGGCTGTTATGCGGTTGAGTAGACGACCGAGCGTTGCCGAGAGTTAGTCTTGAAGCTCGGGGCCGAGGGCGAGCCGGGCATGTGCGGAGGCATAACCCGAGCCGGCTGAAAGCGGTTCCGCCAGCTCCAAGGCCGTGCGGGCGTAACGCACTGCGGCCGGGTCGATGTCGGCCAGATATGCGGCGACAGGTTCCAGAGCGGGCGCCAGCGAACCGCCGGCCGCTGGGATGTCGAGTCCCGCGAAGCGGACCGGGTGTCGTGCCGCAGAATTCCAAGAGCGCAACCACCGCAAGGTGTCACGGCCCTCTGCGGACTGGCCCGGATAGCCGTCTGCTCCGGGAAGGAGCAGCGCATCGAGGTCGCCGTCACCGCCGTGCACCCAAGCGTCGACCGCCCGACCGGAAATAGCCTCGAACTCTACGGCGTAAACGGTGAATCCACATTCTGTTACCAAGTAGCGTAATATCTGTTCACGCAGCAGGCTGAACTCCCGTATCTGGTGTGAATTCTCTCCAAGGGCAACTACGCGCGCGTCTCCGACCAGGCGGCGTAGCGCTACCAGGTCATCGAGCGGGACATCGAGACGAGTGGCGTTACGTGTAGTCCACTCGACGAGGCTGAGAGGATAGCTAGATTCCATGATCGCGACCCTAACAGCCATGCACCAGGGCTCGAAGCGCATCGGGAATACGCAGGTCAGAGACGGCAGTACGAGCAGGCAACGCAACAAACTAGGTGCCCTGTAAGAGGTGGCATCCCGCCCGTCATCGATTCACAGTATGGGTCGCCGGATGGCTGATATAGGTGCTCGTTCGCCTGGAAGGCCGGGGAGATCCGGGCAGGTCTGCCTCGGTATGACTGATCAACGCATCTGCGCTTTACAAGGTATCTCGTTACTGAACGTCACAGATCACCGGTTCTGACACAGCTTCAACTGAACTGAATCTGAACGCCCGCTACCGACGTGCGGCCCAAGCCAGCGGCCACTTCCCCAACGAGACCGCCGCCCTCAAACGCCTCTACCTGGCCACCCTGGCTCTCGACCCCACCGGACGCGGCCGCCAACGCTGGAACAACCGCTGGAAGAGCGCGCTGAACGAGTTTGACCTCCTCTTCGACGGCCGCCTTACAGCCGGACGGGTATAGCCCAATCAGCCCACCGAAGAACCTGTAGGCCAATCAGACGAATCACACCTCATTCCTGGCTCTTCCAAGATTTTCGTAGCCGGTGATCACTTCAACTTGCCTGTGGCGTCGACTGGTTGACGGTGCCAGGCTGGCTGTGTGTGTTGTCGTGG
>NZ_JBHVST010000268.1:0-2293 GCF_042885015.1 Streptomyces sp. NPDC058086
TGTCGGCAACGGCTGAATTTGGGGCCAGTTCGAACGGTTCAATCGTGAGCCACTGTGCGGCCTCGGTGTGGTCAGTCAGTCGGTGGCGGTGGGGACGCGGCCGAGTTCGCGGCCCTTCATGCGGTAGGACTCGCCTTTGAGGGAGTGGACCTCGGCGTGGTGGACGAGTCGGTCGATCATGGCGGCGGCGACGGTCTCGTCGCCGAAGGTCTCTCCCCAGCGTCCGAAGGGCTTGTTCGAGGTGACGATCACGCTGGCTCTCTCGTATCTGTTCGAGACGAGCTGGAAGAACAGGTTCGCGGCCTCGGCCTCGAACGGGATGTAGCCGACCTCGTCGATCACGATCAGCGGGTAGCGGCCGAGCTTGACCAGTTCGTCCTGGAGCCGGCCGGTCTGGTGGGCGGCGGCGAGGCGGTCGACCCACTGGGCGGCGGTGGCGAACGCGACCCGGTGGCCGGCCTGACAGGCCCGGACGGCGAGTCCGGTCGCCAGGTGGGTCTTGCCGGTGCCCGGCGGTCCCAGGAAGACGGCGTTGTCTTTCGCCGCTATGAAGTCCAATGTTCCCAGGTGTGCGAGTTGTTGGCGCGTCAGACCACGCAGGTGAGTGAGGTCGAGCTCCTCGATGGTCTTGATGGCGGGGAAGCGGGCGGCTCGGATGCGGCCCTCGCCGCCGTGGGAGTCGCGGGCGGAGACCTCGCGCTGCAGGCAGGCGACCAGGTACTCGGTGTGGGTCCACGATTCGGTGCGGGCGCGTTCGGCCAGGCGCTCGGCGGCGTCCAGCAGGGCCGGGGCCTTCATGGCACGGGCGAGGAAGGCCAGGTCGGCGGCGGTCTGCCGGCCCGTGCGGGCGCCCTGGCCGTCGGGCTTGCCCGCGTCGGCCGTGGGATGCGTTTTCGCGGGAGCGGTGGTGCGGGTCATCAGGTGTCCTCCTTCCCGCCGCCGCCCTCGATGAGGGTGAACATGCGGTCGTAGGCGCCCAGCTCGCGTTGTTCGACCTCGATGCCGAGGCTGTCGGGGGCCAGGGCCGCGGCTCGGGCGGTGGCCGCTCGGGCTGCCTGCTGGTGGATCACCTCACCGCGCAGGTTCCGGGCCGCTGCGGCGTGCTCGGGGTCGGTCAGGCTCTGGTGCTTGGCCCAGCAGCGGGTGTGACGGGCCACCAGGTCGTCGCCGCAGGTCACAGTGATCTCCTCGGTGTCGGCGTGGACCGTGACCACGTGGCCGATCGCGCGAGGGTGGACGGAGTAGTCGTTGGTGTCGACGCGGATGTAGTGGTCCCGGCCCAGGCGGGTGCGAAGCGGCCACCAGTGGGGCGGGCCGACCGGCGGGATCGCGAGCATCGCCGCCCGGTCGCTCTCCCAGCGGTCGATGGGCCGGGCGTCGACCGAGCGGTGATGGCGCCGGTTGGCGATCTGCAGCCAGGCGGTCAGCTGGGCGTTGAAGTCGTCAGGGCCGGTGAAGAGACGGCCGGGCAGGAAGCTGGTCTCCAGGTAGCCGTTCGCGCGCTCGACCAGGCCCTTCGCTTCCGGGTCCCGGGGCCGGCAGAGGTGCACCCGGATGGCGAGCAGGCCCGCGAACGCGGCGAACTCACTGGTCAGGCGTCCCTTGCCGACTCCGGCCTCGTTGTCCCAGACCAGCATCTTCGGCACGGCTCCCCAGGCGGTCAGCAGCCGCCAGTGGGCGTCGATCAGATCGCCCGTCTGCCGAGAGGGCAGCATCCGAGCCGTGATCACCCGCGAGTAACCGGACACGATGACCAGCACCGGCGGGCGCCCGCTCTGGCCGTAACCGAGCGGGATGTCCACGGGCGGGAACCACAGGTCGCACTGCGCGAGTTCACCCGGCTGATAGACCGTCCGCGAGACAGGGTCCACCGGCAGATAAGCCGGCCGCAGCTCGCGCACCCTCTCCCGCAAGATCGTCAGCCCCCGCTCCCAGCCGATCCGCTCCGCGATCACCGTGACGGGCATCGTCGGGGTCTGCTTCAGCAGCTCCCGCACGGCCGGCTCCACCGCGTCCACCGCCGAGCCCTTCGGCGCCCGCCGATACCGCGGCGGACGGTCCGAGCCCAGCGCCCGCAACACAGTGTTCCTGGAGATCCCCAGCTGACGGGCCACCGCCCGAGCCGACAGCCCCTCCATCCGGTGCATCCGGCGGATCTCAGCCCAGTCCTCCACGTGGATCACCCTCTCTTCCTCCCGACTTCAGAACCAGTGAAGTCAGGATGATCAAGAGATCGCAGAGTGGCTCACTTTTCATCCGCCGTCCGTGGCCCTCGTTTCACCCGTTGCCGAGA
>NZ_JBHVST010000269.1:0-2224 GCF_042885015.1 Streptomyces sp. NPDC058086
GGCGCAGAGAACTCCGGCGCTTCGCGCCTCCGGGCCGAGGATCGCATTCCCGCCCGGCCTGAAGACCGGGATTCCCTGCGAAGAACAAGGGATGGACGCCATTGATGCCGATCGGCCACCGGGCTCACGGCCGTCTGGGTGAGTCTGACCTGTGGAGTGTTGTTCGCGACCTCACAAGGCGGTACGAGTCGTTCGGGGCGCCGTGGTGTGTGCGTGATGCCTGCGCTCCGTCCGGAGGGCGTCCAGAACGATTGGAGTGAGCGGGCATGGTCCTGGCAGCACGGCTGGTGTTGGCTGCGGTCTTCGGGGTCGCGGGGATCGCCAAACTCATGGACCGCGAGGGACTGCCTCGCGCAATCGCAAGCTTCGGCCTGCCAGCTCGAACGGGGAAGCCGCTTGGATACCTTCTCGTCTCCTACGAGTTCGTCACAGCCCTGGCCCTTATCGTCAACCCATGGGCAAGAATCGGTGCGCTTGGAGCGCTCGGACTGTTGCTGACGTTCTGCCTGGCCATCGTGGTGAGCATCGCACGCGGCCGGACCCCGGATTGCCACTGCTTCGGAGGGCTACGCGCCACGCCGGTCGGGTGGGCCACGCTCGCACGCAACGGGCTCCTCGCAGCTACGGCGGGATTCGTCGCAACCGACGGGCGTGCCCCATGGTTCTTCACGGGCCTGGGGACCATCGCAGCGACGTGTTGGGTGGTGCTGGGACTCAAGCGATCCGGGAAAGTGCGACCGGGCATGGTCACACCGGGCTTCTCACTGCCTGACACAACGGGACAAGTATGGACTCTCGACAAACTGTTTGCCGCTGCGCATCAGCCACTCCTGCTTCTCTTCACTGATCACGCGTGCAGCGCGTGCGACGCACTGCTGCCACAGGTGGCCCGGTGGCAACAGGCCTACGCAGAACGGCTGACCATCGCAATCGTGAACGGCGGTCCCCCCGCAGACAGCGTTGCCTTCTCACGTGAGCACGGGCTGCGGAACCTACTGGTAGACGAAGACCGAATGCTGCTCACCACTTACGGTCTGACCGCCACACCCAGCGCAATGCTGATCGACACCGACCGGATCCTCGCCGCCGCGCCGGCAGCTGGGTCAGCAGAGATCGCCGACCTGGTGACCAGGGCACTCCAACCGCGTCGTAGATCAACGATCGCACGACGCGCGCTGTTGTTCGCCTCGGCCACGATGGTGCCCGCCGTCATGTCCACCCGCGCGATGGCCCGCGGCGTTACCGGGGCGAACTGGCGCCCAAAGCAAGTGAAGTTCGCTGGGGGATGGCTCTGCAAACAGCGCTACGCGCTGTGTACCAAAGCCGCCTGCAAACCCTCGCCGAGCGACCCGAACGTCCTCATCTGCCGCTGCGTGGTGGAATACGGCTACTCCTACGGCTATAAGTCGTGTGCAAAACGGGCACCAGTCAACAACAGATTGGTATCGACGTTCTCGACACAAAACACCAACCACCATACCCGCACCATGACCTGCACACCCCGAGCACAATGGGCAAACTGTCTGGACATGGACTGCGAAATCGACCCGCGCAACCCGGGACACGCTGTGTGCCGCTGCAAGTCCGTGGAGAGCGGCGACTTTTTCACATTCGGCGGAAACTGCGACACCAGCACCTGCACCTCTGTGATTTGGTCAGGGGCAACACCACCCGGAGTCCCCTTCCAAGCCGCGATGGAGAGCATCGGCCTATCAGTCACACTCCCCAAAGCATGCCCGACAGGCACGGACGACGATGACCTTCCGCCTAGCGGGCTGGAGCTGCTTTGGGGCGAGTGATCACGGCCCCTTGGCTCGCTGGGCGCGGCGCGTGCGTTCGCCCAGGTCTGCGAGGGTTTCGGAATCCGCAGAAGCATGGGCCGGGTCGGCTCGAGTTATGACAATGCCCTCGCCGAGTCGTTCTGGCAGGGACTCAAGAGAGAGACGATGCACCAGAGACTGTTCTCGACGATGCGTCAGGCGAGGCTGGAAATCTTCCAGTGACTCATCTACTACAACGCCCGCAGGCGCCACAGTGCCCTGAACTACCTCTCGCCAGCCGAGTTCGAACAACAACAGCAGAGAGAACGTAAACTCACACTCGCAGCATGAGCCCCCGTGTCCACGCTCCGGACTCTGCTGGTCTTTTCACGGAGAGTCTTGCGTGATCTTCGTGAGGACGGGACGGTGAGGGCGGATAGGCGTTCGCGGGGATCCGGTGGGGG
>NZ_JBHVST010000270.1:0-2102 GCF_042885015.1 Streptomyces sp. NPDC058086
GGTGCGCTATTTCAGCCGGGTCGAGGAGGAGCCGGTCGACCAGGTACCCGACACGGCGGCCTCGCTGCTGCCGCGCCCGGATGAGCTGAGGGTCTGGACGACCTGGTGCGCCTGGTCAACGAGCATGCCCTGGCCTACGCGGCGGAGCGGGGTCTGGCCCCGGATCCGACGGTGCCGCCCTTCGTGGCGCTGGAGTACCCGGACCGGGCCGCCCTGATCCAGCGGCTGACGACGCCGGGCCACCCCGAGAAGGAGTTCTGGGTACTGCTCTCCCTCTTCTGCAACATGGCCTTCGACTCGGCCGCGCACCTCAACACGGCGCAGGCGATGGCCGACGGGCATCCGGGACTGGAGGCCATGGGCCTGAGCACGCCGGACGCCGACGGCCTGTGGCGATTCCAGGATTACAGCTACGGGCGCGAGTTCGCCCGCCTCCACCCCGACACCACGTCCACCGGGAGCCCCGCATGAGCACCACGGCCGAGCGCACGGACGTCCTCGTCATCGGCAGCGGATTCGGCGGCGCGATCGCCGCGTACCACCTGGCGGCGGGGGGCGCGGACGTCACCGTCCTGGAACGCGGTCCGTGGCTGGAGAGCAAGGAGTTCGAGCACGACTACAAGCTCGGCTCCTCCTACACCAGGGCGTTCGACTTCACGGTCGGGGACGGCATGAGCATCCTCGGCGGGAACTGCGTGGGCGGCGGCAGCGTCGTCTACTTCGCCGCGATGCCCCGCGCCCCGCGCTTCGTCTTCGACCGGCAGGGGTCCATAGGACGCCGGATGTGGCCGCAGGCAGTGAGCCGCGACACCCTGGACCCCTGGTACGACCGGGTCGAGGAATCCCTCTCCGTCACCCGGCAGGACTGGAACGACGTGAGTTACGCCGGCGGGCTCTGGGCCGCGGCGTGCAACCACGCCGGTCGCACCGCCAACCCCCTCGCCGTCGCCATCGACAACACCAAGTGCGTGAACTGCAACTGGATGATGGCCGGCTGCCGTTTCGAGGCCAAGCAGTCCCTTCTGGTCAACTACCTGCCCGCCGCCATCGCCCATGGGGCGCGCATCCGGCCGCTGCACGAGGTGCAGTACCTCACGCGCACCCCCGAGGGCTCCTACCGGGTGCACTACAACGTCGTGCACGACGACGACTACCGCCTGCAGGCGGGCAGCGGCGTCATCGAGGCGAAGATCGTGGTCATGGCGGCCGGCGCGGGCGCGACCCCGGTGATCCTCCAGCGCAGCGAGGCCCACCTGGGCACGATGCCCCGAGCGGTCGGCCGCTACTTCTCCGGCAACGGCGAGCGGCTCAACACCGCCATCATCGACGAGGCGAAGGCGGCCGAGCTGTTCGGTCTGGACCGGGGCGACGGGCTGGCCTACGCGGCCAACCAGATCGGCAAGGGCCCCACCGTGGCCAGCTGGGACAGGCTGGACGGTTCGCTGCCCGAGTACTCCCGCTACTCGCTGGAGCAGCTCTACTTCCCGCCGGGCCTCGGCACGATCCTCGCCCAGGTGCCCGGCGCCACCGGCCCCTCCTGGTTCGGCAAGGAGAAGAAGGAGATCCTGAAGCAGTGGACCTCCTGGCTCACGATCTTCACGATGATCGAGGACGACAACGAGGGCGTCTTCGGACCGCCTCCCGCCACGGGCAACGCCCACCGCATCTCCCAGCAGATGCTGGGCCGGGGCAACCTGCGCTACGAACCGACGAAGAACACCCTGGGCGCCTGGGCCGCGTCCGACGCCGAGGTCAAGGAGATCCTGGAGAAGGACGGCCTGGCCAAGGTCATGCCGTGGACCAACGACCTGGTCGGCGCGTACACCGTCCATCCGCTCGCCTCCTGCCGGATGGGCGACGACCCGCACACCTCCGCCCTGGACGACAGCAACGAACTCCGCGACCACCCGGGCATCTTCGTCACCGACGGCTCGTCGGTGCCCGGCGCGCTGACGGTCAACCCCGCGATGACCATCGCGGCGCTCGCCGAACGCGCGATGCCGGGGATCGTGCGCGCCGCGCAGAGCCGGGGCGTCTCCGTCACCTACGGCGCACCGGCCCCCGACGGTTCCGCGAGCGGCCGTAACAAGGTCCTCCCGCTG
>NZ_JBHVST010000271.1:0-2086 GCF_042885015.1 Streptomyces sp. NPDC058086
TTGCGCCGTGAGGCGCTGTTGGTTCGAGTGGAGGTGGAAGACCTGCACCAACTCGCTGTCGCAGCAGTCGGGTTGAAGCTGAGGGCAGCCTGATCCGGGTGATGCCGGGGAGGGTGAGAGCGGCCCTGACAACGCCGGGACGTGCCCAGTACTGCCAGATGGGGCGGGTCCGGCAAGCGTGATGAAGAGGAGTACGCGAGGAATCGGCGTTTACGTCTCTTAAAGTGCCTCCGGCTCAAACCTGGCGGATCAGGGCCGGTAGCGGTGCGTACTCGGTTCATCCTTTCGGGTGGTCCGACAACTCCTGGGTCGGTCTACGAAAGCTGGCTGGGAGGCCATGAGGAAAGCCTGCGGCGTACTCGTGGCGATGCCGCAGGGACACAGCCGGGCTCCTCCTTCATCGAGCGAACCACAGTGAACACGGGAACCGTCCCGAACCTCGCCCTGCCACCTGCCTCCAGCAGGCTGCAGGGGCTGAGCGCATCGACCGCTGATCGGTCCGGGACGGGGCGGAGCCGCCGTAGTACTCCGAGGCCGGGAGAGCCGGCCACATGGGGAAGGGCGGCAGCGGTATCGAGAAGGGAAGGACGCTGCAATGCCGGAAGACGCCCCGCCGAATGGCGGAGCTCCGGGTTTTCGGGCCCGGGTACTGGAGATGCAGACCAAGCTTCACCGTTGGACGGTGGCCGATCCCGGCCGCCGGTTCGATGACCTGTTCAACTTCGTGCACGACCCGGCAACGCTGTTGGTGGCGTTCGACCGGGTCGCGGGCAACCAGGGAGCCCGGACTCCAGGCGTCGACGGTCTGACCGCCATAGATGTCGAGGAATCGATCGGTGTTCTCGGGTTCCTGAACGACCTGCGGGCGACCCTCAAGGACGGCTCGTTCCGTCCGCTGCCGGTGCGGGAACGCAGCATTCCCAAGCCAGGAGGCTCGGGGAAGGTCCGCAAGCTCGGGATTCCGACGATCGCGGACCGGGTCGTTCAGGCGGCGCTGAAGCTGGTGCTGGAACCGATCTTCGAGGCCGACTTCAAGCCGGTCTCCTACGGGTTCCGGCCCCGACGGCGGGCTCAGGACGCGATCGCCGAGATCCACTATTTCGGCACCCGGGGATATCGCTGGGTGCTGGATGCGGACATCGAGGCGTGCTTCGACTCGATCGACCACACGGCCCTGATGGACCGAGTGCGTCGCCGGGTGAAGGACAAGCGAGTCCTGACACTGGTCAAAGCCTTCCTCAAAGCCGGGGTCTTCACGGAACTCGGCGAGAACAAGGAAACACTGACCGGCACCCCACAAGGCGGCATCCTGTCCCCGCTGCTGGCGAACATCGCCCTGTCGGCGCTCGACGAGCACCTGCACGGGCCATGGGAACCAGGTGGGGTGATGGCCACCGAAGGGAAACGCGCCTACCGGCGCCGCAAAGGTCAACCCACGTGGCGGGTCGTCCGCTACGCGGATGACTTTGTCGTCCTGGTGCACGGCACCGAAGCGGACACCGCGGCACTGCGCGAAGAAGTCGCTGACCTGCTCGAACCTCTCGGTCTGCGTCTGTCGCAGGCCAAGACCCGGATCGCGCACATGAGCGACGGGTTCGACTTCCTGGGCTTCCGCATCCAGTGGAAACGCAAGGGAGGCACGACCAAATGGCACGTCTACACCTTCATCGCCGACCGGCCCATCCGGTCGCTGAAGGCGAAGGTCCGTGCTCTGACAGGCAGGACATCGCAGCAGGATCTTGCCACCGTGCTGAAGAGACTCACTCAGATCATGCGCGGTTGGGCCATCTACTTCAAGCACGCAGTCGCCAAGCATGTCTTTGACAGGCTCGACGCCTTCGTGTGGTGGCGTCTTATCCGCATGCTGCGGGAGCGTCACCGATGGAGTTGGGGCGACGTCCGCCGCCGGTTCACCACCCCCACCGGGCGGTGGAGACCCATCGCGGCGGACGGGATCGAGCTGTTCCGGATCGCATCGGTCACGGTCAGCCGCTACCGATACCGGGCCAGCGCAATCTCCAACCCATGGCAGCCTGCGAACCCCGTCTGACGGCAGAGACCGTGGAGAGCCCGTTGCGTTGAGAGG
>NZ_JBHVST010000272.1:0-2086 GCF_042885015.1 Streptomyces sp. NPDC058086
CGCCGGAGGGGCGCCCCCAGTGGCATTTTCTGCGCATGCTGGCGAGTATTTCGTGTCGTAACGTCCTAATATGAGTAACCCTGTGCCGCCGCGCAAGGACCCTGACCAGCCGTGGCGTACCGAGGGAACGCCACCGGACTCGACCGGTCCGCCCTCCGGGCGAAGAAAGATGCCCGGTGGCTGGATCGGCCTCGTTGTCGCCGTCCTGGTCGTGTTCGTGATCGCCCTCTTGGTGCTGTCCTTCTTCAATGAGGGCACCGAGCCGACGATCTCGTACACGGAGTTCAGCAAGCAGGTCGACAACGACAACATCACCAAGATCTACTCCAAGGGCGACGCGATCCAGGGCCAGCTCAAGACGGCCCAGGCCAATCCGGACGGCGGCGCGAAGTACACCAAGTTCAAGACCCAGCGCCCGTCCTTCGCGGACGACAAGCTCTGGCAGAACCTGGAGACGCACCACGTCACGGTGACCGCCTCACCGGTGGTCCAGCAGCGCAGCTTCCTCTCCAACCTGCTGATCTCCCTGGCCCCGATCGTGCTCCTGGTACTGCTGTGGATGTTCTTCGCCCGGCGGCTGCGGGCGGGCATCGGCGGCCCGGGCGGCATGCTCGGCCGCAAGGCGCCCCCGAAACCGGTCGAACTGCAGCCCGGCGCCCAGCGCACGACCTTCGCCGACGTGGCCGGAATCGACGAGGTCGAGGGCGAACTGAACGACATCGTCGACTTCCTCAAGAATCCGGACGCGTACCGCAGGATGGGCGCGAAGATGCCGCGCGGTGTGCTCCTCGCGGGTGCGCCCGGCACGGGAAAGACCCTGCTCGCGCGCGCCGTGGCGGGGGAGGCGGGCGTTCCGTTCTTCTCGGCCTCGGCATCGGAGTTCATCGAGATGATCGTGGGCGTGGGCGCGTCCCGGGTCCGGGAACTCTTCGCCGAGGCCCGAAAAGTGGCCCCTTCGATCATCTTCATCGACGAGATCGACACCATCGGGCGGTCCCGGGCCGGCGGCTCGGCGATGGGCGGCCACGACGAGCGCGAGCAGACCCTGAACCAGATCCTCACCGAGATGGACGGCTTCTCGGGCTTCGAGGGCGTCATCGTCATCGCGGCGACGAACCGTGCGGACATCCTGGACCCGGCGCTGACCCGCCCCGGCCGCTTCGACCGGATCGTCAACGTCGCGCCCCCCGACCGCCGTGGCCGTGAGGCGATCCTGCGGATCCACACCCGCAAGATCCCGCTGTCCCCGGAAGTGGACCTGGCCCAGGTGGCCCGCACGACGCCGGGCATGACCGGTGCGGATCTGGCCAACCTCGCCAACGAGGCAGCGCTGCTCGCCGTCAAGCGCAAGCAGGACGAGGTGGCGCCGCCGGACCTCTCCGAGGCGCTGGAGAAGGTGCAGCTCGGTGCGGAGCGTTCCCTGGTGATGCCCTACGAGGAGCGCCGCCGGACCGCGTACCACGAGAGCGGCCACGCCCTTCTCGGCATGCTGCAGCCGGGTGCCGACCCGGTTCGCAAGATCACCATCGTCCCGCGCGGGCGCGCGCTGGGCGTCACGCTCTCGACACCGGACACCGACCGGTACTCGTACACCGAGGAGTACCTGCGCGGTCGGATCATCGGTGCCCTGGGGGGCATGGCCGCCGAACACGTCGTCTACGGAGTCGTCACGACCGGCTCCGAGAACGACCTCGAACAGGTCACCAACGTCGTTCGCGGCATGGTCGCCCGCTGGGGCATGAGCGAACGGGTCGGCCGCCTCTCCGCCCTCCCCAACGATGCCCAGCAGGCTTATGGCCTCGCCGCCGCGCCCGCCACCCTCGACTCCATCGACCACGAGATGCGGCGCATCGTCGACGAGTGCTACGAGGAGGCGTGCCAGAAGCTCCGCGACCACCGGGACCAACTGAACGCCCTTGCGGAGGCCCTCCTCGCGAACGAGACGCTGGAGGAGGCACAGGCATACCGGATCGCCGGTGTGACGCGCGTGAAGAAGGAGGAGGTGTGAGGCAGTTCCCCGCGCCCCGTTTCCAGGGGCGAGGGGAACTGCGCAATCTTTTGGCGGGGGTCTGGGGGCGGAGCCCCC
>NZ_JBHVST010000273.1:0-2075 GCF_042885015.1 Streptomyces sp. NPDC058086
CTGGATCTCCTCGAGCAGGTTCAGCAGGTACGGCACCTCGATGACCAGGACGCCGTCGACGTCGAGCACCGCGTCGACGCCGTACAGGATGCGGTGTACGTCGTCGATGTGCGCGAAGCACTGGCGGCCGATGACGGCTTTGGCCCGGCCCTGCTCGGAGGCGATGCGGCCCGCGGGGCCGGGGCCGAAGAAGTCCGGGTCGGTGGGGACGCCCCGCGCGTTGGCGATCTCGGCGAGGTTGGCCGCCGGGTCGACCCCGGCCACCCGCATGCCCGCCTCCTGGAACATCGCGAGCTGGGTGCCGACGTTGCTGCCCAGCTCCACGACCAGGTCGCCGGAGGCGAGGCCCGCCCGGCGGGTGGCCAGCTCGACGATGTGCGCCATGTGCTCGCGGATCTGGTCGGAGTCGGAGGAGACGTAGACGTAGTGCTTGAACAGCGCCTCGGGGTCGACGACATGCCGCAGCGTCATCAGCCGGCACGACCGGCACACGATGACGTCGAGCGGGAAGACGTCCTGCGCCTCGTCGGCGTCGGCCGGGTCGACGAAACCGTTGGCGAGCGGTAGCGAACCGAACGAGATGACCTCGGTCCAGTCGTCCGCACCGCATACACGGCAGGTCTCGTCCCGCCTGCATTTCTCCAGCATGAAGTCTCCTGACGGCGAAAGCCGACGCATCGGGCCCGTCGGTCCGGGGACGTCAATCTAGAAAGTATAGGAACTTCGAAGTTCCCGCCAGCCTCGCAGAGCAGGATTCCCGTTGAGCACCGCCAGGTGCGAATAAGGGACAGTGAAGAAGGAACACCCGCTCGCGGGTGGGCCTACTTCACCTATCCTGCCCGGCTGACGCCGTTGGATACACCAAGGAAAGTCTACACGAACCCTTTGGCAAAATCCTGTATATCGTGCGAAAAAGGATGGATATACCGAAAAAATCGCTATAATGACCCCGAAGCAGGGTTATGCAGCGGAAAATGCAGCTCACGGTAACTGATGCCGTATTTGCAGTACCAGCGTACGGCCCACAGAATGATGTCACGCTGAAAATGCCGGCCTTTGAATGGGTTCATGTGCAGCTCCATAAGCAAAAGGGGATGATAAGTTTATCACCACCGACTATTTGCAACAGTGCCGTTGATCGTGCTATGATCGACTGATGTCATCAGCGGTGGAGTGCAATGTCGTGCAATACGAATGGCGAAAAGCCGAGCTCATCGGTCAGCTTCTCAACCTTGGGGTTACCCCCGGCGGTGTGCTGCTGGTCCACAGCTCCTTCCGTAGCGTCCGGCCCCTCGAAGATGGGCCACTTGGACTGATCGAGGCCCTGCGTGCTGCGCTGGGTCCGGGAGGGACGCTCGTCATGCCCTCGTGGTCAGGTCTGGACGACGAGCCGTTCGATCCTGCCACGTCGCCCGTTACACCGGACCTTGGAGTTGTCTCTGACACATTCTGGCGCCTGCCAAATGTAAAGCGCAGCGCCCATCCATTTGCCTTTGCGGCAGCGGGGCCACAGGCAGAGCAGATCATCTCTGATCCATTGCCCCTGCCACCTCACTCGCCTGCAAGCCCGGTCGCCCGTGTCCATGAACTCGATGGGCAGGTACTTCTCCTCGGCGTGGGACACGATGCCAACACGACGCTGCATCTTGCCGAGTTGATGGCAAAGGTTCCCTATGGGGTGCCGAGACACTGCACCATTCTTCAGGATGGCAAGTTGGTACGCGTCGATTATCTCGAGAATGACCACTGCTGTGAGCGCTTTGCCTTGGCGGACAGGTGGCTCAAGGAGAAGAGCCTTCAGAAGGAAGGTCCAGTCGGTCATGCCTTTGCTCGGTTGATCCGCTCCCGCGACATTGTGGCGACAGCCCTGGGTCAACTGGGCCGAGATCCGTTGATCTTCCTGCATCCGCCAGAGGCGGGATGCGAAGAATGCGATGCCGCTCGCCAGTCGATTGGCTGAGCTCATAAGTTCCTATTCCGAAGTTCCTATTCTCTAGAAAGTATAGGAACTTCGAAGTTCCCGCCAGCCTCGCAGAGCAGGATTCCCGTTGAGCACCGCCAGGTGCGAATAAGGG
>NZ_JBHVST010000274.1:0-2027 GCF_042885015.1 Streptomyces sp. NPDC058086
GGTGAGGAAGCGGCCGGTGTGGTCTTCGGTTTCGGCGTAGGCGGTGGTGGCGATGCGGACGGTTTCGGGTCCGGTGAGGTCGCGGGGGCCGTTGAGGTAGTGGTGGGCTCCGGTGATGAGCCAGTTGAGGATGCCGGGGCCTTCTTCGGTGACGAGGATGTCGGCGAGGTTGTCGATCTTCTGGTGGTCGGAGACGACGCGGTCGAAGGGGATCAGGCGCATCCGGCGCCAGAAGGCGTAGCCGCCGGTGCCGACTTGGGGGCGGTGGTTGCCCAGGAGCCAGAGTTTGTGGGTGGGGGCGAAGGAGAAGAAGTCCTGGCGCATCCGGCGTGCTTTGATGCGGTCGCCGCCGGTCAGGAGTTTCACCCGGGACTCGTCGAACCGGTCGCCGGGCTTCACCTCGGAACACACGATCACGCGGCGGCCGTGGAGCTCGGCGAGGTCGGTGGGGTGTCCCTCGAAGGGACGGGCCATCAGGAAACCGGGCGGCGCGGCGTCCGCGTAATCGCCCAGGAGCTTGATCAGGACATCGAGCAGCACGGACTTGCCGTTCTTGCCCGAGCCGAAGAGGAACGGCATGACCTGCGCCCCCACGTCCCCCGTCAGGGAGTAGCCGAGCAGGAGATGCAGGAACCGGATCATCTCCCTGCCCCGGTCGTCGTCCCCGAACGTGTCGGTCAGGAAGAGGTCCCAGCGCGGGGTCGGCATCTGCCGGGGGCCGATCGAGGTCGAACGGGAATGGAAGTCCCGGTCCGGGTCCGGGGCCCGCAGCACCCCCGACCGCAGGTCCACCACCCCCGCCGGCGTGCACAGCATGTACGGGTCCGCGTCCAGCGCTCCCGCGCTCAGCACCATCCCCGGAGCCGATCTCGCCTGCGCCAGCAGCGCGTTGATCCCCGACGTGCTCAGCGCACGCCGCCGGTGCTTGCGCAGCGCCGCGTCCGAATACACCCCCCGCGGATCGGTGACGGCGATACTCTCCGCCATCTCACCCGCCGCCCACAAAACGGTGTCGTCCTCATCGCTCTGCCACCGCGTGCCGTCCCACCGATACCACCCCAACCCCGTCACATGCCGATAATCCTGCGCGTACAACCGCACGAACAGCTTCGCGTTCCCCCGATCCGTCAACGAATCAGGTAACAAACCCACCCCCAACACCCGCTGGAGGGTTTTGCGCCCGGCCCGGAGGCGTCTGCTTCCGCGTACCGGTGCGGTGCCGGTGCTCCGGCCGGCGTCGGTGTTCCGGTGGTCGGGAAGGCGGATGGGTCGGGGTCGGGCGGTGTCAGGTGATGGTTCCGAGGGGAGTCCGCAGGGGTCGACCGTGGTGGCGGGCGCGGTGTTCGAACGCTGGTGACCTGCGGAGCCGGCTCCCTCAGCCACGGGCTCTCCTGACCGTCGGTGGATACGAGAAGGGCTGAGCCGCGCACGTCCTGCGCGCGTAGGGGCGGCGGTGGGCGGTGTGTGTAGCGGGCAGACCGGCTCCCGCCCCTCAGAACCGTTCGTTCTGCCTGCCGCCGTCGAGGGCGGCAGGCTCCGGGGCGGGGGGGCGCAGTTCCGCGGGGCCGTCCCTGCGGGCCGGGCGGTCGGCCGCGATGGGCTGCGGCCCCGGGGGGCGGGTCGAGGCGTCGCTTTCGGCTGAACTCATCACGTGTGCACTTCCCGGATCATCGAAGCTGACCGTGTTTGCGTGACCGAACGTGCGGAGGCGCCTCCGAGGAACGCCTTCGATGCATCATAAGAATGATTCTTTTTTTGTCTATGTGAGGTAAAAAATTTTGGCCGATTCGCCCCGACACATGCCGTGTTCTGCAGGAGCGCGCACGGCGGGCGCGGGCCGGGCCCGTCTGTCGGGGGTCCGTAGGGGAGGAGGTGTACAGCGGACGGCGTCCCGGCCTTTGATGATTTTCTGCCGAAAGACTCCAGCCATTCACTCATCGCCCGCTAAGGTCATGCTCCGGCGACTTGGCGACCGGGGAGCAACCACGGATCGGCCAAGTAGGTAAAAGGCTTGGTCAAGCGGGGAC
>NZ_JBHVST010000275.1:0-1903 GCF_042885015.1 Streptomyces sp. NPDC058086
CTAGTGCTCTGACCGCATAGGTTGGCCGGTTTGGTGATCGTGGCGGTTGGATGGGTGGTGACGTCCGATCCAACCGCTGGAGGTGCGGTGGCCGAGCCTGTCCGTGTGCGCAGACTGACCGACCAGGAGGGGCAGAAGCTGCAGCAGATCGTGCGTCGGGGCAGCACCAGCTCGGTGCGCTATCGGCGCGCGATGATGCTGCTGGCCTCGGCCGGCGGGAACCGGGTGCCCGTGATCGCCCAGCTGGTGCAGGCCGACGAGGACACTGTCCGGGACGTGATCCACCGGTTCAACGAGATCGGCCTGGCCTGCCTGGACCCTAGGTGGGCGGGAGGCCGTCCCCGCCAACTCAGCCCTGACGACGAAGACTTCATCGTGCAGACGGCCATCACCCGCCCCGCCAAACTCGGCCAGCCCTTCACCCGCTGGTCCCTGCGCAAGCTCGTCGCCTACCTGCGCAAAGCCCACGGCCACGTGATCCGCATCGGCCGCGAGGCGTTACGCTGCCTGCTCGCCCGCCGCGGCATTACCTTCCAGCGCACCAAGACGTGGAAGGAATCCCCGGACCCCGACCGCGAGGCGAAGCTGGACCGGATCGAGGAGGTCCTCGACCGCTTCCCCGACCGGGTCTTCGCCTTCGACGAGTTCGGCCCGCTCGGCATCCGTCCCACCGCGGGCTCAGGCTGGGCTGAGCAGAAGCGCCCCGACCGGCTGCCCGCCACCTACCACCGCACCCACGGCGTACGCTACTTCCACGGCTGCTACTCGATCGGCGACGACACCCTGTGGGGCGTCAACCGCCGCAGAAAGGGCGCCGCCAACACGCTGGCCGCGCTGAAGTCGATCCGCGCTGCCCGGCCCGACGGCGCCCCGATCTACGTGATCCTGGACAACCTGTCCGCCCACAAAGGCGCCGACATCTGCCGCTGGGCGAGGAAGAACAAGGTCGAGCTGTGCTTCACCCCGACCTATGCATCCTGGGCGAACCCGATCGAAGCCCACTTCGGACCGCTGAGGCAGTTCACCATCGCCAACTCCCACCACCCCAACCACACCGTCCAGACACGGGCCCTGCACGCCTACCTGCGCTGGCGCAACGCCAACGCCCGCCACCGTGACGTCCTGGCCGCCGAACGACGTGAACGCGCCCGCATCCGCAGCGAGAAAGGCATCCGCTGGGGCGGACGTCCCCTCAAGACCGCAGCGTGAGCGCACTTCCCACCCAGTGCACGGCTCCTCGTGAAAGGCTGGGAGCATGATGGGTGGACCGTCTGAGAACCCAGAACTCTGGGCCTTCCTGGAATCACTGCACCGCGGCGAGTTCCTTTCCGGCACCGTCACAACGATCGAACGGTTCGGTGTGTTCGTTGCGCTGGACGACGGACCCGACCATCCGGTCTTCCCTGGCGTCGGGTTCATCTCCTTCGCTGAACTGTCCTGGCGACGTTTCGAGGCAGCCTCCGATGTCGTGCAGATCGGACAGCGCCTCTCATGCGAGTTCCTCCAGTTCGACACGTGGAACCTGGAGGCCAGACTGTCCTTGAAAGCCACGCAGCCGGACCCCTTTCAGGTATTCGCTGACACCATCGCGGTGGGGCAGAAACTGCCTGGCCAGGTCACCAAGCTGATCCCGTTCGGCGTCTTCGTCCAGGTCGCCGACGGAATCGAGGGACTGGTTCACCTGCGAGAGCTCGCCTGGACACCGGTGAAGACTCCATCAGATGTCGTCCAGGTCGGCGACAAGATCACGGTGGTCGTCACCGAGATCGACCGAGAGCGACGCAGGCTAGCCCTCTCCCGACGACAAGGCTCATCCGCCGGCGTGTGATGCGCTGCCTTCCTGCGACAGCTCCCTTGCGCGAGTGTTCCTGAACGTCTGCTCAGTCAAAGGAGGCACACTCCC
>NZ_JBHVST010000276.1:0-1845 GCF_042885015.1 Streptomyces sp. NPDC058086
CTGGCACACCCGGACGACGTCGCCCAGGCGGTCGCCTTCTACGCCGGCGAGGACAACGCCTTCATGACCGGCACCACGGCCGCGGTCAACGGCGGCATGCTCATGTACTGACGCCCGGCCGTCCTTTGCACACGGGGCCATACCGTCCGGGTCCGGCCGTCGGCCGCACCGCATCCGGCACACCGTCACCTCAGCACCATGGGCCGCAGCGCCCTGCGCCTGCGGCACACGCGGGCACAGGGCGGCGACACGATCAAGGAAAGACATTCATGCACACGATCGATCTCGCCTACGTCGGGCGGGGCCTGCACGAGGAACTGGTCGCCCACATCGCCGACCAACAGGGCTACTACACCGACGAGGGCGTCCACGTCGCGCTGCGCGACGGCTGCTCCTGGGACGAGGAGCGGCTGCGCCGCGGCGCCACCATCGGGCTCGGCCGGGCACTGCTGTCCCGGCTGGCCGACGGCACCCCCTGGGTCGCACTCCAGGTCAACACCACCCGCCCGCTGTTCTGGTTCCTCGCCCGCCCCGGCCTGGCCTCCCTGGCCGACCTGGCCGGCCGGCGGCTGGCAGTGCACGCCCCCCGCACCGCGCCCGGGTGCTTCGCCCGGATCGTGCTGCGCCGGGCCGGCCTCGACCCGGACCGCGACATCCGCACCGTCGTCCGTCCGCCCGGCGACTACGGAATGGACCTGCGCCGGCTGCACGACGGCAGCATCGACGCCGCCCTGGTCGGCAGCACCATGGCGCCGGAGGCGATAGCCGCCGAGTACGGCTGGCAGGTGCTGGCCTGGGTCGGCGACCACTTCCGGATCCCCACCGTCGGCGTGGCCGTCGACCCCACCTACACCGACCCGGACGACCCCGCGGTCCAGGCCGTCCTACGGGCCCACCGGCGCGCCCTGCAAGTGATCCACGACGAACCCGACACCACGGTGCGGCACATGCAGACATTCCTCGGCCGACACACCGCCGACGAAGTCCGAACCCACTACGAGACGTTCATCGCACCGTATTTCACCACCGGCGGCCAGGCCGACCTCACCGTCGGCGCCGACGCGATCACCGCGGTCGCCACCGAACTCGGCGTCCCCGCCACCGTCACCGCAGCCGAGTTCTACCGCACCGCAACCACCACACCCTAGGTCCTGTCCAATCCGCGTGACTCGCCTTGTGGTGGATCGTTTCGGTCGACGTGGGGCTGGGTGATCTTTCGGATGAGGAACAGGTGCGGCTGGAACCGCATTTGCCGAGGAGTGCCGGCCGGGGCGGACGGTAGCAGTGCCACCGCCGGGTGATTCACGGGATTCTGTTCCGGCAGCGGACTGGCTTGCCATAGCGGGACCTGCCATCTCGCTTCGGAAAGTGGAAGACGGTTCATGACCGTCATCGCAGGTGGTCAGCGGACGGCACATGACAGAGAGAATCCCTGCGGGCCGTCCAGGCGGACGCCGATGCCGAGGGCCGGACCGACTGGAGCATGGTCAGCGTGGGCTCCGCCTCCTGTCGGGCCCATCAGTACTCGGCAGGAGCTCACTCCCGGTCAGTGGGGCGATGCCCCGCAGTTGATCCCTGTGCCGCGGGCCTCCACTGGCGCCCGCGGCAACAGAACAGTTGGCGCTGTCACGTTGGCTGACCGGGTGGGATGATCTTCTGGTTGATCATGCTGGGAGGGGGTCGTCCGTGGGGAGCGCGTCACCGTCGTACAGAGGGGCACCGGTACCCGGTCGAGGTGATCTCCCACTGTGTGTGGCTGTACTTCCGCTTTCCGCTCAGCTTCCGCGAGGTCGGGGAGCTGATGCTCCAGCGCGGCGTCATCGTCTCCTACGAGACAGTGCGCCG
>NZ_JBHVST010000277.1:0-1784 GCF_042885015.1 Streptomyces sp. NPDC058086
CGGACTCTGCTGGTCTTTTCACGGAGAGTCTTGCGTGATCTTCGTGAGGACGGGACGGTGAGGGCGGATAGGCGTTCGCGGGGATCCGGTGGGGGTGATCCGTGATGTCGTTGTGGTCCAGGCCCGGTTATGAGGTTCCGGCGTTGACGGAGCGGGTGGCGCGGGCCGCGTTCCCGAAGGGCTCGCTGGCGATCCGGATGCGCGACGCGCTGGGCGAGGTTTTCGTCGACGAGCAGTTCGCCCACCTGTTCGCGACCCGCGGGCATCCTGCCACCTCGCCGGCCCGGCTGGTCATGGTTTCGGTACTGCAGTACGCCGAGGGCCTGACGGACCGCCAGGCCGCGGAGGCCGTGCGAGGGCGGGTGGACTGGAAGTTCCTCCTGGGCCTGCGGTTGGAGGACCCCGGATTCGATGCCTCGGTACTCAGCGAGTTCCGCACTCGCCTGACCAGGCAGGACGGTCAGACGGACCGGCTGCTGACCTTGCTGCTGCGGCACCTGCGAGAACACGGGCTGCTCGAGCGCGGCGGGCGGCAGCGCACCGACGCCACCCACGTGCACGCCGCAGTCCGCCTGCTGAACCGCCTGGAACTGGCGATGGAGACGATGCGCGCGGCCCTGGAAACCCTGGCGGTCGCCGCCCCGGTCTGGCTACTCGAACACGCCCCGGCCGCCTGGTGGGACCGGTACGCGAAGCGCGCGGACGACTACCGGCTGCCCCAGTCTGAGGCTGCCCGCACCGCACTGGCCACCGCCGTGGGCGCCGACGGCTATCGGCTCCTGGACGCGGTCCACCACCCCACCGCCCCGGCCTGGCTGTGCGAGCTTCCCGCACTGCAGGTCCTGCGCCAGGTCTGGGTCCAGCAGTACTACCGTGACCAGCACGGCCACCGCTGGCGCGGCAAGAGCGACCTTCCGCCCAGCGCGACCGCGATCGGCAGTCCGTATGACGCCGACGCCCGCTACGGCATCAAGCGGGGCATGGGCTGGCGAGGATTCAAGGGACACTTCACCGAGGTCTGCGAGCCGGACCGGCCTCACGTCATCGTCCATGTCGCCACGACCGCGGCCACCTTGAGCGACGTGGAGACCGTCACCGCACGCCATGCGGACCTGGCCGCCGCCGACCTGCTGCCCAACCGGGAGCTGGTGGACGCCGCCTACGTCAGTGTCGACCACATCCTTGATGCCGCTGCTGTCCACGGCGTCGACCTGTTCGGGCCCGTCCCCGCCGGTCACCAGTGGCAGACCCGCGACCCGGACGCCTACGACCTGACACACTTCACCGTCGACTTTGGCCAGCGTCATGTCACCTGTCCCACCGGCGCGATCAGCCGTAACTGGCGCGAGTCCATCAGCGCCGATGGACTGCCGACCATCCAGGTCACCTTCCGTCTCCCGGACTGCACCCCCTGCCCGCAGCGCGCCCGCTGCACCCGCTCGACGGTCAATGCCCGGTCCCTGACCTTCCGCCCCCGCCCTCAGTTCGAGGCACAACAGCGCCTGCGTGCCGAGCAGTCCACCGACACCTGGCGGGAGCAATATGCCCTGCGCTCGGGAATCGAGGGCACCATGTCCCAGGCATCCCGCCGCTGCGACGTCCACCACGCGCGCTACAAGGGGACTGCCAAAACCCACCTGCAACACGTACTCACCGCGATGGCCCTCAACCTCGTCCGCATCGACGCATGGCTCTCCGGAACCCCGCTCGGCGGCAGCTGGACCTCACGCCTCGACACCCTCCGCCTCTCACTCGCGTCACCGTGAAAAGACCAGCAGAGTCAC
>NZ_JBHVST010000278.1:0-1334 GCF_042885015.1 Streptomyces sp. NPDC058086
GCTCAGGGCCGCGTTGGAACTCCGGGCCGCGTTGGAACTCCGGGGCGTGTGGAACGGGGGTGTCACTGGCCGCCCAGCGAACGGCGGAGCCCCCGCTTCCAGGCGGCGACGGATACGGACAGACACCCCTCGAGTTGGAAAAACGCAGGTCAGCTCGTTCCAACGCTCTCTATGCCAGGCGGCGGTCACCGCTTGGCACCCGTCGAGCGAGGGCGAGGAAGCCGACCTCGACTGGAATGACAAGTTCCACGGAACACCTCCCGTCGGCTTTCCCGCCTGGTTCGGTCCTCTACCCGCCGACCCGACGCCCACGAATTCCACCCATGAGACGGGTGGGAACCGAGGCGCTCAGCTCGATACGGTTGCGCTTTTCTCGGCCCGCTTGATCTCCCCGAGGTACTTCCGCACCGTTCCAACGGTGTAGCCGGAGCCCTCGGCAAGAATCGGCGCGAGCGCATTCGCGGACCGGGAACGTTCCTCCGGAGGCAGCCGCCGATAACGGACTGCCACGATTTCCGGCCCCGTCCGTACTTCAGCCTCGCGCTCCTGGACCTCCGACGCCTCCTCCCGCGCAGGCTGGGCGAGATCGATTGCCGGGTCCGGGCGTGAGGTCACGAAGCCCGGGACCTCATCGTGCTCGGGGATCCGCATCTGCACCACGCGGCGTCGCTCCCCCGTCCACTCCGCCTTCGCAGCGGACACGGCGATCTTCTCCACCGGCGTCTCCTCAGAACGAGAACGCCCCTCGCCGACATGGCTCCCGGATGCTTCGTTCGAGACCCCGGGCTCATCCGGCACCTCCTCGAACAAACCGTTCTTCGGCTTCGTCCGCTCCGGTCCGAACCTTGCGCTGCTCCCGTTCGACTGCGGCTCTGCCTGCTCGACGGTCGGCACCCCCGCCATGAGAGCCGTCGGTTCGATGCCGGCGGCGGCGAGGCCCGCGGGGGCGGTGTCGGCCAGGGGGACGCCGTACTTCGCCAGCCGCAGGGGCATCATCGACTCGATGGGGGCCTTGCGCCGCCAGTTGCGGCCGAAGCGGGCCTGGAGGCGGGCCTGGTAGATCAGCCGGTCCTGTTCGAGCTTGATGACCTGCTCGTAACTGCGCAGCTCCCACAGCTTCATCCGCCGCCACAGCTTGAACGTCGGGATGGGCGAGAGCAGCCAGCGGGTGAGGCGGACGCCCTCCATGTGCTTGTCGGCGGTGATGTCGGCGATCCGGCCCACCGCGTGCCGGGCGGCCTCGACGGCGACGACGAACAGCACCGGGATCACCGCGTGCATCGCGGTGCCGAGCGGGTCGGGCCAGGAGGCGGCCCCGTTGAACGCGATCGTCG
>NZ_JBHVST010000278.1:1344-1783 GCF_042885015.1 Streptomyces sp. NPDC058086
GGATGCGCATCCAGGTGAGCAGGAGGTCCAGGGCGAGCAGGACGCAGATGCCCGCGTCGATGCCGATCGGGAAGACCAGGGAGAACGTCCCGAAGCCCTTGTCCTCCGCGAGCTCGCGCACGGCGGCGTAGGAACCCGCGAAACCGATCGCGGCGATGACCACCGCACCGGCGATGACGACCCCGATGAGTATGCGGTGCGTGCGTGTCAGCTGCATCGCGGCCACGCGAGAGCCTCCTGGTGGAGCGGGCTGTCGAAGGGTTCGCTGAAGGAGGAGCTAGCACCCCTGCCGGGTGACCTCGGCACGGCAGGGGCGCTCGTGCGTGGACTCACTCCTGGGTCAGGAGCTTGGCGAGGGTGTGTCGGTCCTCGACGGTCATGTGCTCGCGGACCAGCTTGTTCAGTGCGTGCGGGCTGTGCCAGGGAAGATGCCTCGAGG
>NZ_JBHVST010000279.1:0-1775 GCF_042885015.1 Streptomyces sp. NPDC058086
ATGACTCTGTTGGTGATCTTGTGGAGGGCTGACAGGTCGTCTGTTTAGCGCTTTCCTGGTGGTAGCGGGGCGGCTCCGGGTGGAGGAGCGGAGATGTCCATGCAGCCCAAGAGCTACCAGCGGATACCCGCACGGACGGTGTTGACCGCGTGGGCGGCCTGTCCGAAGGGCACGCCGGCGATGCTGATACGGGACCGGCTGGATGTGCTCTTCGAGGACGAGGAGTTCGCAGAGCTGTACCCAAAGGACGGCCGTCCCGCGCTCTCGCCGGGGCAGTTGGCGCTGGTCTCGGTGCTGCAGTTCGCGGAGAACCTCTCGGACCGCGCGGCCGCGAACGCGGTCCGTACCAGGATCGACTGGAAGTACGCCCTGGGCCTGGAGTTGGAGGATCCCGGCTTCGACCACTCGGTGCTGTGCGAGTTCCGGGCCCGGCTGGCCCAGGACGGCGCGGCCGACCGGCTGTTGCAGGTGATGCTGCACCGGCTGACCGAGGCCGGGTTGTTGAAGTCTGGTGGATGCCAGCGCACCGACGCGACCCATGTGCTGGCGGCGGTACGCAGGCTCAGCCGCCTGGAGCTGGTCGGCGAGAGCCTGCGGGCGGCCCTGGAGCAGCTCGCCCAACAAGCCCCGCAATGGCTGCTGGCGCTGGTGGAACCGGAATGGGACAAGCGCTACGGGCGCAAGGTGGAGATCGGCAAGGTCCCCGGCGGGAAGAATGGGGTGACCGCGCTCGCCGAGGTCTTTGGCCGGGACGGGCAGAAGGTCCTCGCCGCCGCGTGGGCGCCGGACGCCCCGCCCCGGCTGCGGACGTTGCCGCAGGTGGAGATCCTGCGGCGGGTCTGGGTCCACCACTACTTCTGGGACGCCGACGGGCAGCTGCGCTGGCGTGACGGCCATGCCTTGCCGCCCGCCTCGCTGCGGTTCGATTCCCCGTACGACACCGACGCGCACTACTGCGTCAAACGGGACACCGCCTGGTCCGGGTATCGGACCCATTTCACCGAGACGTGCACGGCCGACCGGCCGGAGGTGGTCGTGCACGTGGCGACCACGATCGCCCCGGTCCAGGACGGCGCGCTCACCGAGAAGATCCACGACGATCTCGGCACCGCCGGCCTGGCCCCGGCCGAGCACGTGGTCGACGCCGCCTACGTCACCCCCTCCAAGATCCAACGCGCGCGGCGGATACACGGCATCACCCTGCTCGGCCCACTCGTGCCCGACCACAGCCGCCAGGCCCAGCACGGGGACGGCTTCGGCAAGGACGCCTTCACCATCGACTGGGAGAACCAGCAGGCCACGTGCCCGCGCGGCCACCTCAGCCGGGAATGGCGACCCCTGCGCGTCACCGGGCACGACTACATCCAGATCAAGTTCGACAAGGCCACCTGCCTGACCTGCCCCGACCGCAGCCCATGCACCAGCTCCGCCACCGGGCCGCGCTCGATCGCCCTGCAGCCCACCCGCGAACTCCACGAGATCCAACTGCACAACCGCCTCGACCAGCACACCGAGAACTGGCAGCGGCGCTACGCGATCCGCGCCGGTATCGAGGCCACACTCTCCCAGAACGTCCGCACCTGCGGCCTGCGCCGAACCCGCTACCGCGGCCTGCCCAAAACGCACACCGGGCACGTCCTGACCGCACTGGCCTGCAACGTCACCCGCATCGCCGACTGGATCACCGAACCGACCCGGCCCGGGCGAGCGCCCAGTCACTTCCATGCCCTCTGCACCGCCACCAGCTGACCCCTGCAAGATCACCAACAGAGTCA
>NZ_JBHVST010000280.1:0-1765 GCF_042885015.1 Streptomyces sp. NPDC058086
ACGACGTACAGACCTCTCCCGTGCGGCCGGCTCCAGCCTGCTGTTCAGCCTCGCCCCGGCAGTGGTCGTGGCCTACTGCAACGCCACCTCCTCCGCCTGGCTCGCTACCCTCTATCCCGCCTCGGGGGCACCTATGCCTATGGTCGCAAGCGCCTCGGCGACTTCTGAGGGCTACCTGGCCGACGGGCATTCCCTCTCGGCAAGACTGCCTCCTGCGCCGCCATGGCCCTGACCGCAGTCGACTACACAGGCGTCCACAAATCCGCCCTGCTCGCCCGCACCATCGTGGCTGCCGCCGTCGACCGAGCAGCCCAGCCAGCAGCTCACACTTATGTCGCTGTCCATGAAGGACAGGCTCTCGTGGGAGGTCCCCAGGACCTCGTCGAGAACGGTGCGGTGCAGGATGGTCCAGGCTTGTTCGGCGAGGTCGTTCGTCTTGAGGATGGTCAGGGTGAACGTGTGGAACGTGTCCTGGCCCTGCTGTCTCTTGAAGAGTCTCAGTTCCTCCGGCGACGTCCGAGTGGGGATTTGTTTCCTTGATCAGGCCCAGGTTTTCGTGTTTTACCGGTGCACTCTCGTTTACCGGTACATCAATAGTCGCTGCTGGGATTCCCTTGTGACTGCTTGGAGTGCCGGTGACGGCCGTGTCCTGGAGGATGCCTGGACCACCGGTGTCCTGCTGGATCTAGGGGGCCAGCGGGCAGTACGAATAGGTGACGAACATCGGCTTCGCCGCCTGATGTCACCCTTTTCCGGCCGGCATTCTCGCTTCCAGTCCTAGGCACTGTCCGGCGGATCATGGGCGGAGCCATAGGCGGACTGCTGCTGCGGTGACGGTGCCGTGGAAGACGTAGGCCCTTTTGTCGTAACGGGTGGCGACCGCGCGGGAGTTCTTGAGCCGGTTGATGGTCCGCTCGACCTCGTTGCGGCGCCGGTAGCGCTCGCGGTCGAAGCCAGCTGGCCTGCCGCCCGCGCTGCCTCTGCGCCGGCGGTTGGCCCGCTGGTCCTTCGGCTCGGGGATCGTGTGTGTGATGCGCCGTCTTCGCAGGTAGCGGCGATTTCGGCGTGAGCTGTAAGCCTTGTCGCCGCTGACATGGTCGGGCCTGGTCCGGGGCCGTCCGCCCAGCGGCCGGGGAACCCGGATCCGGTCCAGGACCTCGATCATCTGCGGGGCGTCACCCCACTGGCCTGGGGTGATCAGTAGAGCCATGGGGCGGCAGCCGCCTTCACCGGCGAGGTGGATCTTGGAGGTCAGACCGCCCCGGGACCGTCCGAGTCCCTCATCGGGGCGGTGGTGCCGGGGCCTCGTCCTTTTTTCGGGACCCGCGGTCCGACCCTGCGGGCGCCGGCCGCGTGCTGATGGGCCCGGCAGGACGTCGAGTCGACGCCCACCATCGACCAGTCGATCCGCCCGGCAAGGTCGGCGTCGGCCTGGACCGCCTGCAGGAGCCGGTCCCAGGTACCATCCGCCGACCAGCGGCGATGCCGTTCATACACGATCTTCCACGAGCCATAGCGTTCCGGCAGGTCACGCCACGGAACACCGGTGCGGACCCGGAACAGAATCCCGTTGAGCACGGTCCGGTGATCGTTCCACCGGCCGCCCCGGCCACCCAGCGAGGGCAGATGCGGCTCCAGCAGCAACCACTCTCGATTCGTCAGATCCCCCCGACCCATGACCCAACCAATGAGCGACCGGCCGGAAAGTCACATGATCCGCCGGACAGTGCCTAGGACTGGAAGCGAGAATGCCGGCCGGAAAAGG
>NZ_JBHVST010000281.1:0-1764 GCF_042885015.1 Streptomyces sp. NPDC058086
CCTGTTCGAGCGAAGCCGAGAACTTGGGGGCGCGTGCATGGCGTCGCGGGGCAGACGGGAATGTGACGACAGGGCCTAGGCTGCCCGTTCGGCGGATCAGGTCGGAGAAAAGCAACGGTGCCTCACTAACGCAGATGAGCGGGGCTTGGTGCGTGCAGCTGCAAGGCGGAGGAGGGCGTCTACGCGATGGGGGTCCCCCCTGCTCGAGCGAAGCCGAGAGCTCGGGGGAGTCGGCAACCGACGACAACGCCGCTGGGGGCACCCCCTGCTCGAAGAGCTTGGGGGAGCGCGCACCAAGCCCCGCGTCTCCGGCATGATCCGCCGGACAGGCCCTACGCCGTACGTGCCAGGTGTCGCCCGGCCGGCGCCCGTTCGGCCACCGGGCCCAGGCGGTCGCCGAGCGCGTACGCGGTGACCTCGAGGGCGGTCTCGACGACCAGATACCCGGGGGTCTCCCAGACCCTTTCCTCCGATGTTTCCCGAATGACCTGCTCCGCGCGGCGGCCTTCGAGGGCGCTCTTGTTCATGTGCGCATACCTGCTTTCCTGATGGGTGGGGGGTGTAGAGCCCAGACAGGTGCTGGTGTTCACATGCATGCACCGAGTTCATGAACCCGTTCGGTGACGCCCTACAGAGTGGTCGGATGACGGAACCCGGTCAATGGTCCGGACCGATAAGGTCGGATCCATTTCCGGCCAATCTCCGACCCTCACCAGGAATCCACAGCAAATCCGCCGGTCAGGAATGCATACCGGCCGGTGATCGTTGACCATGGGAGTACCACCCGACGACTGAAGGATCGAGAGCTCGTGAGCAAGGTCCCCCCGATCATCCTGAACAACGGCGTCGAGATGCCGCAGCTGGGCTTCGGTGTCTGGCAGGTCCCGGACGACGAGGCGGAGCGGGCCGTCGCCACGGCGCTGGAGTCCGGATACCGCAGCATCGACACCGCGGCCATCTACGGCAACGAGGAGGGCACGGGCAAGGCCATCGCCACCTCCGACATCCCCCGCGAGGACCTCTTCGTCACCACCAAGCTCTGGAACAGCGACCAGGGGTACGACTCGACGCTCCGCGCGTTCGACACCTCCCTGGAGAAGCTCGGCCTGGACTACCTCGACCTGTATCTGATCCACTGGCCGCTGCCGTCCCGGGGCAAGTACATCGACACGTACAAGGCCTTCGAGAAGCTCTACTCGGACGGCCGGATCAAGGCCATCGGTGTCTCCAACTTCTACCCGGAGTACCTGGAGAAGCTGATCGAGGCGACGTCCGTCATCCCGGCCGTCAACCAGATCGAGCTGCACCCGCACCTCCAGCAGCACGCGGCCCGCGAGTACCACGCTCAGCAGGGCATCGCCACCGAGGCCTGGTCCCCGCTCGGCTCGGGCAAGGGCCTGCTGGAGGTCCCGGCGATCGTCGCCATCGCCCAGAAGCACAACCGCACTCCGGCCCAGATCGTGCTGCGCTGGCACATCCAGCTGGGCAATGTCGTGATCCCCAAGTCCGTGACCCCGTCCCGGATCAAGGAGAACATCGACGTCTTCGAGTTCTCGCTCGACACCGAGGACATCGCGGCGATCAGCGCGCTGAACGAGGACCGTCGCCTGGGTCCCGACCCGGCGACGTTCGACATGGGCTGAGCCCGATCCCCATGGGCTGACCTGCCCCGACCCCGTCGCCGGCCCGGACGCGCACCGCGGGGGCGGGCCCGGGGGGGGGTTTGCAGAGGGGGGCGGGCCGGGCCCGGGACCCCCCCAGAGA
>NZ_JBHVST010000282.1:0-1762 GCF_042885015.1 Streptomyces sp. NPDC058086
TAGGGCGTGCAGATCTTTAACCTGTCCTCTTGATCTTGATTTGAGCAGGGCCGGAAGTGAGAAATGTTGCGAGGTCGGTTGGTGTGCGGAAGCGGGCGGTGGAGGCGTCGATGTGGTGACCGTGTGCTTCCAGGAGTGGGCGGACTTCCTTGCTTGCACGGCTGATGGTCACGGCGGAGACGCCGAAGAGTTGGCCGAGGAGGTTCATGGTGGCGAGTTTGCGTAGATGGAGCACAGTGGCCAGGATCCGGTCGGCTGGGGCGAGCTTGGCTTTGGCGCCTGTACCGGGAGCTACCAGGCGCGCATGACCACGAATCGTATGGAGTGTTTGCTCGTGCTGTAGTGCCAGCTGGGGAGTCAGTGCGCCGATCAATTCACTGATCTGTTGGCGGGTCATGCCGGTGAGTTCGGGGTCCTGCAGTGAATGCATCGACAGAGGATGCGGGTTGTTCGCCGGCGGCTGGGCAGCCGTTGCGTTGATCAGCGTCGTGCCGGGCGGCTGCTGGGTGTGGAGGGTGTAATTCCAGTCGCCGTGAAAGCGGTGCCGGGTGATCGGCAGGGCAGCGATCTCCTCATCGCTGACTTGGATGCCTGTGGGGTACTGGTCGGTGTCGAGTTCGGCATGCACCGTCAGGCCGGTTTTGGTGGTGGTCGCGGCGATGCTCTCGACGATGACTTCGTGGCTGGTCAGGGGCCTGCCGCGCCAGTTCATGGTGATGTGGGAGAACAGCCGGTGCTCGATTCGGTTCCACTTCGATGTTCCGGGAGGCAGGTGGCAGACGGTGATCGTCAGGCCGGTCTCGGCTGCGAACTGGGCGAGTTCGGTCTTCCAGGTGCGGGTGCGGTAGCCGTTGGAGCCGCCCGCGTCGGCGGTGATCAGCAGCCGGCAGGCCGTCGGATAGGCAGCCCGTCCGGCGCCGTTCCACCAGCGGCGAATGGATTCGACGGCGAACGCGGCGGTGTCGTGATCGGTGCCCACGTTGACCCAGCCGGTGTTTGCGGCGACGTCGTAAATGCCGTAGGGCACCACCCTGCCCAGCTCGCGGTCGGGGAAGTCGTGGGTGTCGACCCGCACCGGCTCGCCCTTCGGTTCCCACTCGCGGCCGTTGTTCTTGAAGGGGCCGACCAGTTCCTTCTTCTTCGTGTCCACGCTGATCACCGGGTCCCCGCCGTTCTGGTGATCCCGGGCCCGTTCGTTGAGGTAGTGGAACTGCGCGTCCCGGTCGGGGTGCTGCTTGCCCTCCAGGATCTTGGCGTTGCTCTGAAGGCTGAAGCCCTCCTCGCGCAGGATGTCGCCCACCGAATCCGCGGAGATTCTGTGACCCTGGCGGGTTAGCTCCTCGGCGAGTTTGCGAGTGGATTTGGTGGTCCAGCGCAGCGGCGACATGGGGTCCCCGCGGACATTCGGATCGACCAGGGCGAGCAGCGCAGCCCGCAGTGCAGGGTCCAGGTCGACGACGCGTTTGCGGCCACCGCCGGGCCGGCGGACCCGCCCCAACGGCGCCTCTCCGGAGTCGAGCTCCCGCGCCCCGAGCGACACGGTGGCCTCACGGACACCGACGGCACGGGCGACCGCCCTGATCCCGCCGTGGCCGAGCGACCGGGCCTCCGCCCCTATCAACAGACGACGCTGCCGCTCATCCAAATGCGGCAGAATCGCCCCGAACTTGGCTGACAACATGGCCCGCTGCTCTTCCAACTCACCCATGTCAGACCAACGAATCACCGGGCGGAAAGCCACGGGTTAAAGATCTGCACGCCC
>NZ_JBHVST010000283.1:0-1757 GCF_042885015.1 Streptomyces sp. NPDC058086
CACCGGGGTGGGGCGCTGTCGTGGTCTTTGGCGGAGATACGCCCGATGGGCGCCCCCGCGGGGGCGCCCTTCGGGCGTATCTCCTCCAAAGACCCAGGGCCTGTTGTTGGGGCACATTTATCGGCTAGTGAATACGCAGAGTGATGACCGAGAAGAGGACGCTTCTCTTGCCCACTGCCATCTATGCCGGTTTCAGACTGACCGGCAAATGGAGCGCGGTGTTGCTTGGCGGCGGCGGACGACGGGGGATGGTCGTTCGCCCGTCCACCGGTTGCGGTCATGTTCTAATCGCCGGATGACGAAGATCGAATCAGAGCTGATACGACGTTGGCTGAACGGCTGGACTGTGGCTCGCTCCCTGCCCGAGGCTGAGCCGGTCGAGTCCGCCGGGGACGGCCTGCGGTCCAAGTGCGACCAACCCGGCCGCGAGGTCGAGGTGTTCGCGCTGCGTGCGGACGAGGAACCCGAGTCCTTGGCACGGCTGGCTGCATCCGTCGCCGCCGCGCAGCAGATCACCTGGCTCACGGTGCCTACGCTGCGCCCGGGCACCGTCGAAGCCGTCGTCAGCGCCGCCGGACTGGAGTTGGTCCACCGGTCCGAGTGGTTCATGACGACCGATCTGACCGAGCACTCGCAGCACGCGCCTGCCGCGCCGTACGAGCGCGAGGTCCGCACGGAGGGACCAGTCACAGTCGTCTCCCTTCATGGCCCCTCCGGAGAGGTGGCGGCGCGCGGCGCCATCGCCGTGGTCGGCGCCGATGCGATTGCTGATCGCATCGAGACGGACCCGGCGCACCGCCGACGCGGCTTGGGCCGCGCCATGATGAGCGCTCTGGCGGAGGCCGCCGTGGCTCAGGGCGCCCGTACCGGTCTTCTCATCGCCAGTGAGGAAGGCCAGCGCCTCTACTCCTCCCTCGGCTGGCACCACGAAGCCGACGTCCTGATCGCCCGGGGACCGGTGGTTCCCTCCAACAAGTAGGACTGGCTCACTCTGGCCGATCCGCCAATACGCACGGCGTACTCCTGCGGATCCCGCCGAGCGAAGATGCCCGGATTTTCCGCTATTGCCCGTTCCGGTCATATTCCGGTTGTCCGCCGACCACGGCCGGTCCCGTGTCAGAGACCATGCGCAGGAAGGCGAAGCGCGCTGTCGTACGGGTCGGGCGGGATGTGGAGGGTGGCGGCGTCGCAGTCGCCGAAGCGCAGCACGTTGTCCCTGCGGTGCGGGCTGAGCGCGGCGATGTCGTCGGGGTTTACCTCCCGGCCTTGGGCGGCCATCTGGCGCAGTGTGTCGGTCATGTCGACGGTGGTGGAGAAGATGATGCTGTTGGCCATCAGGTCGAGGAACTTGACGGCCTTCTCCTGGAGTTCGGGATCGCGGGAGCGCAGGTAGCCGTCTCCGCCGAAGTGGAGCCACTTCGTGTACCCGTTGTATGCCTCGGCCTTGTTCGTCGCCCTGGTGATCTGTTCCCGTAGCTGCGGGTCCGACAGGTAGCGGAGCAGAAGGCGTTGTCACGTTGTTGAGTGCGTGACTGTCTGATGGTGCGTCGGGGCGTGGTGGGCCCGCGGTCAGGGCCTGTGTTCAGGCCGTGGTGGGCCGGCTGGCAGCGCCGGTGATCTGGTCCCAGATGGCGAAGCGGATGGTCATCTCGGCTCGGTGTTGGGATGCGGTCATCAGGTGGCGGTGGGGCCGGAAGTGGGGTGAGATGCCGCTGAACGCGGACAGGAACCGCTGGGCCGCGCCCGTGCTGCGGAAG
>NZ_JBHVST010000284.1:0-1710 GCF_042885015.1 Streptomyces sp. NPDC058086
CTTCGTCCACGTGGCCGTGAACCTCTACACCAACTACTTCAACCACTACGCCCGCACCGAGATCGACGTCCCCGCCGTTCCCGGCATCGACAGCTGACGCTCCCGCCCCCACGGCCCCGGACAGGCTCCGGCGGGCCCTGCGGCCGCCCCTGCCGGCGACCCGCCCCTTTCCAGCTCGGGGGGCGGCTCACCGACAGGGGCTTCGCCGTCCGGTGCCTTCGGGTATCGTCGGCGCCACGATCGTGCACGACCCTGTCCCGGCATCGTGTTCCGGCCCGATACCTGTACGGATAAGCCGAGTTGATGCCCAGTCAGGGAACTTCCAGTCAGCGAAGACACCGACGGGGAGCGCACGACGGGGCGCCCCTGAGTCAGCGGGGAGGCTTCATGGGCAAGACGGGTGCGCGCCCCAGGGTGCTGGTCGTGGGGGCGGGCCTGGCCGGCACGGCCACCGCGATACGGCTGCTCCATTTCGCGAGAAGACCCCTGGAAGTCATCCTCCTGGAGCGGCGTGCCGACTACCGCTCGGCGGGCGTCGCGTATCACCGTGACGGCAATCCCTGGGACCACGTCTTCAACATCCAGGCCGGCCGGATGTCGGTGTTCCGCGAAGACGTGCTCGACTTCATCAACTGGGCCAACCAGGAGGCCGACCGCCGGGACTGGCCCCAGCGCTGGGCCTCCTGGAAGTTCACCGAGCAGGGCCCCGCCCCCCGCCGCATCTTCCAGGACTACCTCGACGACCGGCTGATCGAGGCCGCCCGGGAAGCCTGCCCCGGAGTCGTCCTCGTGGAAGCGGACGGCGAGGCGCTCGACACCAGGCCATGCGACCGCGGCTTCGAGGTGACCGTCAGGGGCCTCGGCCCGTACACGACCGAAGGGCTGCGCCCCGGCCCGCTCCCGGACACGCAGATCCTCGACGCGGACCACGTCGTCCTCGCCACCGGCCTGGAACTCAAGGAGCCGCCTTTCGCCGCCGGCGTCGCCAGGCACCCCTCCTTCGTCCGCAACCCGTACTCCGCCCCCGGGCTCCGCGCACTTACCCGTCTCCCACCCGATGCCTCCGTGGCCATCGTCGGATCGGTTCTGAGCGCCTACGATTCGGCAGGTCTGCTGCTGCGCAACGGACACGTCGGCCGTATCCACCTGATCTCCAGGTCAGGGACGATCTTCCGCACCTACCCCGACACCCACGAACACGGAGTGGTGCGGCTGCCGCGCCCCGACCTCCTGATGGAGCCCTACCGCGACCGCGAGGAATTCCTCGCCCGTGTCAGGGCCGCCTGGCAGGCCGCCTGCGCGACCGTCAGGGACCAGCACCCCGAGATCGACTCCGTGATCGTCTCCGAACGGGTCGCCAAAGCCTGGGAGCCGTACATCCCGGAGGTCATCGACCGCATCCCGACCGACGACCTGCGCCGACTGCTCGACGAGTTCGCCACCAGCCTCGCGGCCCTGCGCGTCGGGGCCGTGGAGTACACGATGGAGATCATCGAGCGAGCGATGCGTCCCCAGGACGGCCGGGTGGAACTGGTCGTCGGCCGGGTGCAGGAGATCACCCCGGCGGAGTCCGGACGGCGGCCGCGGAAGTCGGGCTGGTGGGGCTGACCCTGGTCGGCGTCGTGGTCGTGGCGATCCGGCTGGGGCGCGTCATGCTCCGGCGGCTGCGCGATCTGCGCAACGCCGCGCACGAGGTCGCCCACTCCGGAC
>NZ_JBHVST010000285.1:0-1706 GCF_042885015.1 Streptomyces sp. NPDC058086
GTGACGGGGCGCGCCGCCGCCTGGACTTCGGCGGCGATGGCCAGCAGGGCGCGCAGCCGGGGGGAGACCGGGGCGTCCTGCGGTGCGGTGAGGACGGCGGCCACCGCCTCGGGGCCCCCGTCCAACTGGGCTGCCGCCGCGGCCCCGTGGGTTCCGGCGCAGAACGGTGTCTCGTTCAAGCGGGAGACGTAGGCGGCGATCAGCTCCCGTTCGCCCCGGCTCAGGGAGGCGGGGGCACGCAGCAGGACGTTGGCGAGGTGGTTGAGCGGTGCGGCGGTGTCGGGCCGGAGGAACATCAGCCCCCGGATACCGGGGTGGTCATTGCCGATGGCTATGTGCGGCACGGGGCTCCTCGGATGCGCGCGGGCGAAGACGCCTTCATGTTCACCGGGGGAGCATCCTCGCTCAACTCCCTTCGTGCGCTTGTGTGTCGGGATCCGGTGTGGCATCGGCCCGTTCTCGGTTCCGTGCTTCGGGCGAGCATTCTGGGAGATGGGTCCGCCCAGCGCCGCTTCTACGCTGTGAACTTTCCGGCAGCCGTGGAGGGGGACCTGTTGTGGCAGGCATCGCTGAGTCAGCGGCGCGGGAGCGGAGAGGGGCGGCGGAGGGGCCGGCGGTCCGGCGGCGCGGGTTGCTGCTTCTGCTGAGTGCGTTCGCCGGGTTCGTGCTGACCGTCGTCTGGTCGGCGGAGTTCGTGGACCAGGTCGTGGGCGGCACGATCGCGACGTCGTTGCTCGGACATGATCCGGAGGCGTCGGCGTTGACGTCGGTGGTGTCCGGGACGGTCTTCGCCTTCGTCTCCGGTCTGGCCGGGACCTTCACCGCGTGCAACATCGCGGTGTTCGGTTCGGTCGCCCCGATGCTGGGAAGCGTGAACAGCCGGGCGGGCCGGGCGGTGCGGGCCCTTCAGCCGCTGGGATGGCTGTTCCTCGGCATGGCCGCGGTCTCGGTGACGTACGGGGCGGTGGTCGGTCTGGTGGGGACGTCGATGCCCCAGTTCTCCCAGGCGCAGCCGGTCGCGGGGGAGTTGTCGGGGCGGACGGTGCAGTCGATGGTCACGTTCGGGGTGATCGGGCTGGCGATGTTCTGGCTGGGGCTCAGCGCGCTGGGGTACACCCGTGATCCGTTCGCGAAGGCGTCCCGTCGCTTTCCGCAGGCTCAGACGGTGTTCATGGGGGTCCTGGTCGGGGGGTTCCTGGTGGGGCGGCCGTATCCGCTGTTCCGGCAGCTCTTCCGCGACGCGGCGCAGAGCGGCAACCCTCTTTACGGGGCGTCGGCCTTCCTGTTGCAGTCGATCGGCAACGTGCTGGTCATCGCGGTGGTCTTCTTCCTGTTGGCGTACTTCGCGGGCGGGCGGGCGGCTGCCTGGATGACGGCGGATCCCGGTCGGATGGCGGCCGTGACCGCGGTGACCCTGATCGTGGCGGGTGTCTTCACGTTCCTGTACTGGGACGTCAGGATCCTCGCGCGCCGGGAGGTCATCCCGTGGTATCCGATCGCTCCGTGGGCCGCTTGAGATCCTGGGCCCGTGCCGGAGGGAGGATGCCATACCCCCGCGCCGGGCCGTTGCGGTATCCGACTTTAGGCTGCTCATGGCCGCGGGCCCGGTGCACAGTGTCCAGTAGCGGCTGTGGTCGAGGAGGAGGCGGAGTGAGTGCTCTGATCGACGGGGACGAGATCAGTGAGGAAACGGAGCTGGTCTGGCT
>NZ_JBHVST010000286.1:0-1697 GCF_042885015.1 Streptomyces sp. NPDC058086
CTCGCGCTCCTGCCGAACCCCGGCTGACCAGCAACCTTCCCGCCCCTACAAGGGAACCGGTCCAGACCGGATGAGTGGAACCCGGCGTCCACCCGAGACGACACCCGTGCCCTCTGCCTACCCACCATCAGCTACGGAAAGCGAAACGGGCCCCCGACTCCGTCGGCGGACCGTCACGAAAGTCATCCGGACCCCTGGCGACGACACCCTGGAGTCGGGAAAATCGGGGTGGGCGACCGCCCGGCTGACGTCGTTCGATCTTGGTGCCGATTCGAGCCTGTACGAAAGTCTGGCGCTGAGGACCTGGCGCAGGCACCCCGAAGTGTTGCCGCGAGCACGCAGAGCAGATTCTTCCCTCCTGCCGGATCCTCGCCGGGCGGTCGTCCGCTGCGGCGCGACGGCCGGCGCGGGAGGGAGAACCAGCATGGACCTCGTCCACGAACGCTGCGCGGGGATCGACATCGGCAAGACCGACTGCAAAGTGTGTATCCGCGTCCCGGGGCGGAACGGGCGCCGACACACCGAGATCCGGACCTTCACCACGGTGACCGAGGGATTGCTGGCCCTGCGCGAGTGGCTGGTCTCGGAACAGATCACGCTGGTCGGGATGGAAGCGACCGGAGCCTATTGGAAACCCGTGTACTACCTGCTTGAGGAGCACATGGAGACCTGGCTGCTCAATGCCCAGCACATGCGCAACGTCCCCGGCCGCAAAACGGATGTGAGGGACTGCCAGTGGATCTGCCAGCTCATCGAACACGGCCTGGTCCGGCCGTCGTTCGTGCCGCCCAAGCCGATCCGCCACCTGCGGGACCTCACCCGCTACCGCACCGAGATCACCCGGGAACGCACCCGAGAGCTCCAGCGCCTGGAGAAGCTGCTGGAGGACCCCGGGATCAAGCTGTCGAGCGTCGTTTCCGACCTCGGCGGCAAATCGGCCCGCACGATGGTCGAGGCACTGATCGCCGGCGAACGAGACCCTCGCACGCTGGCCCGGCTTGCCGTTGGCGCTTTGAAGGACAAGGAAGACCAGCTGACCCAGGCACTGACCGGGTTCTTCACCGAACACCACGCCTTCCTGGCCCGCGCCATGCTGGTCCGCATCGATGCCGCCACAGCAACGGTCAAGGAGCTCACCGCCGAGATCGACCGGCGCCTTGAGCCCTACCGGCATCAGCTGGAACTGCTGGTGACCATCCCAGGCATCAGTATCACCGCCGCCCAGGTGGTCGTCGCGGAGATCGGCGTCGACATGCAGCGGTTCCCCACCGCCGGCCACCTCGCCTCCTGGGCCGGGGTCTGTCCGGGCAACCACGAATCCGCGGGCAAGGTCACCAGCGGACGCACCCGTCATGGTGACGCCTGGCTCAAGGGAATCCTGGGCAACGCCGCCGCGGCAGCAGCCCGTTCGAAGAACACCTATCTCGCCGCTCAGTTCCGCCGCCTGGTCGGCCATCGCGGCAAGAAACGCGCGCTCGTTGCCCTCGAACACTCGATCCTCGTCGCCGTCTGGCACATCCTCACCCGCGACACGCCCTACCAGGACCTCGGTGCCGATCACTTCATCAACCGGATCCGCAAGTCCCGGCAGACCCGCAGGCTCGTCGGTCAACTCACCCAGCTCGGCTACGACGTGAGCCTCGAGCCCCGCGCAACGTGAGAGAAAACGGTGCGGGGATTTTCAGAGCAGATCGAGG
>NZ_JBHVST010000287.1:0-1670 GCF_042885015.1 Streptomyces sp. NPDC058086
GACGTGCCCGCAGGTGGGGCAGGTCCTGGAGGTGTTGCGGGGGTCCACGGCGATCAATTCTCGTCCGGCGCTTTCAGCCTTGGCGTGCAGGATCGTCAGGAACACCCCCCATCCGGCATCCGAGATCGAGCGGTTCAGCCCTGCCTTCGCGGCGGCCCCGTTAGTCAGGAAGCCGCCGGGCCGGTCGGGGTCCGGCTTCGGCGCGGGGGCCTTGACCATGTTGCGGATCTTGAGGTCTTCGTGCGCGATGACGTCGTGCTTGCGGACCAGATCGAGGGCTGTCTTGTGCGCGTGGTCGAGCCGCTGGAGACGTACCTTGCGGTGAAGTCCGGCGACCTTGTCCACGGCACGCTGGTGGTTGGCGGTGCGCTTGTCCCGGCGGACCCGGGGGAAGCGGGACAGTGCCTGCTGTGCGGCTTCGAGCTTCGCGGCGGCGCGCCGTCCGTGCCGAGGACCGGGCACGAACTCGCCGCCCGAGTCGGCGAGGAAGTTGGCTATGCCCATGTCGATGCCGACCACGCTGCCGGTCGGCGGCAGCGGCTCCGGCTGTGCCTGTTCGGCGATCAGCACGACGTACCAGCGCCTGCCCTCGCGCTTAACGCTGACGGTCTTGACCGTGCCGACCACCGGGCGGTGCTGATTGACCTTGATGTGCCCGACGCCCTGGAAACGGACGCGGGTCACAGGGTCGTGCGGGGTGGAGTTCCAGCGGCAGCCGTCGCCGTCCTTGGGGAAGTCCACCGTGTCGAACCAGTTCACCCCGCGAAAGCGCGGGTATCCGGGGGTCTCACCGGACTTGACCCGGCGGAAGAACGCGGCGAACGCCTTCTCCAGACGGCGAAGTGTGGCCTGCTGTGAGTTGAACGACCAGCGGCCCTGCCGCTCCGGGTCGAATGCCCGGATCTCCCTGAGCTGCGCGGACTGCTGCCCGTACGTGATGCTCGTCTTCGAGGCGTGCCGGTAGGCGTCGCGGCGTTCCTGCAAGGCCCCGTTGTAGAGGGAGCAGTGGTCCCGCAGCATCTCGCCGAGCGCGGCCTGCTGGCCCACGGTGGGCCGCATGAGGAACTTGTACGCACGGATCATCCGGCCCGCCCCCCTTCGGTTGAGTTCGCCTGCCCATAATATGCTTGGCGGATGTCGCCACGCTGGGAACCGAACCCCGATGTCCGCCGGGGAAATCACGTCGTCTACAACCTGCATGCTCACTTGGTGTTCGTCACCAAGTACCGGCGTGAGGTCTTCAACGACGAGATGCTGACGCGCTGCGAGGCGATCATGCGGGACGTGTGCGAGAGCTTCGGCGCGGAGCTGGTCGAATTCAACGGCGAAGGCGATCACACCCACCTGCTGGTGCACTACCCGCCGAAGATCGCCCTGTCCAAGCTGGTCAACAGCCTCAAAGGTGTCAGCTCCCGCTACCTGCGCGCCGAGTACACCGGGCGGATCAACCGCATCGGCATGGGCTCGGTGTTCTGGGCGCCCTCGTACTTCGTGGGGTCATGCGGCGGCGCACCACTGAGCATCGTCAAGGACTACATCGAGAACCAGAAGCGGCCTACCTGACCGCCACCCCGAGACGCAGGGAACTCCGGCGCTGCGCGCCTCCGGGCCGAGGATCGCATTCCCGCCCGGCCTGAAGGCCGGGATTCCCTGCGAAGATCAAGGGATGG
>NZ_JBHVST010000288.1:0-1659 GCF_042885015.1 Streptomyces sp. NPDC058086
GGCTCTTCCAAGATTTTCGTAGCCGGTGATCACTTCAACTTGCCTGTGGCGTCGACTGGTTGACGGTGCCAGGCTGGCTGTGTGTGTTGTCGTGGTGGGGGACCTGCTGCCGCAGCTGGCCGTGGTGCAGGTCGAGCGGGTGGAGGCTGGCGGGGGCCTCCTGCGGGTCACGGCCCGGACCAGGGATGATGCTCCGGCAGCGTGTCCGGGGTGCGGGCGGGGGTCGGACTGGGTGCATTCGCGTTATGTGCGGCATGTCGCGGATGAGGCGGTGGGCGGCCGTGCGGTCGTGATCGATTTATCGGTGCGCCGTTTGTACTGCGAGAACCCCGTCTGCGAGAAGGTCACCTTCGTCGAGCAGGTCGAGGGGCTGACCCGGCGTTACCAGCGCCGTACTCCAGCCCTGCAGAGGGTGGTTGATGCGGTGGCTGTGGCGCTGGCCGGATCGGCTGGAGCACGACTGTTGAGCGTGCTGCACCACGTCCTGTCCTGGGCGAGTGTGCTGAACTGCCTGATGCGCATCGCTTTGCCTGCTCGACCGGCTCCGCGGGTGCTGGGGATCGATGAGTTCGCCCTGCTCAAGGGCCACCGCTACGCGACGATCCTGATCGATGCCGAGACCGGCGAGCGCATCGAGGTACTGCCGGACCGGAAGAAGGAGACGGTTACCGCGTGGCTGAAGGCCCACCCCGGCATTGAGGTCATTTGCCGGGACGGGGCCGGGGGCTTCGCCCAGGCCACCACGGACGCTGATCCCGCGATCGTGCAGGTTTGCGATCGCTGGCACCTGTGGCACGGCCTGGCCGAGGCGGCGTTGAAGGAGGCCGGCGCCCACAGCGCCTGCTGGGCCAAGGCCGGCCCGCCGCTGCGGGAGGGCACGCGTGCGCAGACCACCCGCGAGCGGTGGCAGCAGGTCCACCAGTTGCTGGACGCCGGGGTCGGCCTGCTGGAATGCTCCCGCCGGCTGAGCCTTTCCCTGAACACCGTCAAGCGCTACGCCCGCCACAGCGAACCCGAGCGCATGGTCCGGGCACCGCAGTACCGGCCCACCCTGGTCGACTCCTACCGCGACTACCTGCGCCGGCGTCGAAGCGAGGACCCCGCAGTGCCCGTTACTCACCTGCTGCGCGAGATCAAGGAGCTGGGCTACACCGGCAGCGCGAACCTCCTGGTCCGCTACATCACCCAAGGGCGGGTCGAGGCCGACCACGCCACCCTCTCCCCACGCAAGGTCGCCAACCTCCTGCTCACCGACCCCGCCCACCTGCGTGACGACAAACAGGTACTGCGTGACCAACTCACCGGAGCCTGCCCGGAGATGACCGCTCTGGCCGCCTCGGTGCGCGACTTCGCGGCGTTGCTCACCCCGGCACAGGCCAACGCCGAGACGCTGACCGGCTGGATCACTCAAGTCCGGGCAGCGGACCTACCCTTCCTGCACTCCTACGCCACCGGCCTCGAGCGAGACCGCGCGGCCGTCGACGCCGCCCTCACCCTGCCCTGGCACAACGGCCGTACCGAGGGCGTCAACAACAAGATCAAGCTGATCAAGCGGCAGACCTACGGCCGCGCCGCACACCCCCTCCTACGCCAGCGCATCCTGCTCAGCTGACCTCAAAGTCCACGGGAATCACCGGCTACGAAAATCTTGGAAGAGTC
>NZ_JBHVST010000289.1:0-1654 GCF_042885015.1 Streptomyces sp. NPDC058086
GTGCAGTCCGGCCACCGCGAGGATCGAGGCGTCGTCCAGGACGATGGAGTCGGAGAGCCGGGAGGCCCGCACCGTGCAGTGCCGGCCGATGGAGGCGTACGGTCCGATCTGGCTGTCCTCGTCGACCGTCCCCGCACCGATCACCGCGGGCCCCACGATCCGCGAACGTGTCACGCGCGCGCCCTCCTCGACGACCACACCGCCCAGCAGTTCGCTCTCCGGGCCCACCTCGCCCGACACCCGGCGGGCCAGCCGGCCGAGCATTCGGCGGTTGCACTCCACGACGTCCTCGACCCGGCCGGTGTCCTTCCAGTAGTCGGTGTAGCGGCCGGCCTCGACCCGCGAGCCGTGCTCCAGGAGCCACTGGATCGCGTCGGTGATCTCCAGCTCCCCGCGGGCGCTCGGCCGGATCGCGTCGACGGCGCGGTGCACGTCGGCGGTGAAGAAGTACACGCCGATCGCCGCCAGGTCGCTGCGCGGTTCCCGGGGCTTCTCCACCAGGCGCAGCACCTGTCCCTGGGCGTCCAGCTCGATCACGCCGAAGGCCCGGGGGTCGGGCACCTGGCGCACGACGATCCGCGCGGCGGGGCGGGCCCGGAGGAACTCCCGGGCCTGCGCCGGCAGGTCCCCGTCGAGCATGATGTCGCCCAGGTACAGGACGAAGTCGTCCTCGTCGAGGAACTCGCGGGCCAGTTTCACGCAGTGCGCGATGCCCAGGGGTTGGTCCTGGCGTATGTAGGTGATGCGCAGACCGAAACGGCTGCCGTCCCCGATCGCCTCAATGATTTCCTGAGCCCAGTCGCCGACGACAATACCGACCTCTTTGATATCGAGGTCGCGAATATTCTCCAGAACGTATTCCAGGACCGGCTTCCCGGCGATCGGAACAAGCTGCTTCGGCATGGCGTAACTGATCGGGCGCAGGCGGGTTCCCGAACCGCCCGACAGTACAAGTGCCTTCATTGTGTTCCGCCCTTCAGCGCAATCACTGAAATTCCACGTCCCTGTAGACCGGACCGCGCGGTACGCGCTTCTCGCAGAATGCCCACGACTTCGCAATCCCGGAGATGCGGCGCCCCCGCGGCGGGCCGGAGGATTCCAGCGAATGTGAGACGCCGCTTCCCGACGCGCGAGAAGGAGACTCCGTGGACGTGTCAGCGCAGTACGACGTCATCGTGGTGGGCGGTGGCCCGGCGGGCTCGACCGTGTCCACGCTGGTCCGCAAGAGGGGTCACCGGGTGCTCCAGTTGGAGAAGGAGACCTTCCCGCGCTACCAGATCGGTGAGTCCCTCCTCCCCGCCACCGTCCACGGCATCGCGCATCTCCTCGACGTCTCCGACGAGCTGAAGAAGGCCTCTTTCACGATCAAGCACGGCGGGACGTTCAAGTGGGGCGCCAACCCCGAGCCCTGGACGTTCGACTTCGCCGTCTCGCGCCGGATGCCCGGTGCGACGGGGTACGCCTACCAGGTCGAACGCATGAAGTTCGACAAGATCCTCCTCGACAACGCTCGCAAGCACGGGGTGGAGGTACGGGAGAACAGCGACGTCCTCGACGTGCTCAAGGCCGAGGACGGCCGGGTCCGGGGGGTGCGCTACCGGGACGCCGAGGGGCGTGAGCACGAGGTGAGCGCCCGCTTCGTCGTGGACGCCTC
>NZ_JBHVST010000290.1:0-1652 GCF_042885015.1 Streptomyces sp. NPDC058086
GCTCCCCCAAGCTCTCGACTCCGCTCGAGCAGGGGGACCCCCATGACCCCGCAGGGCCCGCCCTCCGGGCGGACGACGGGAATGTGACGACAGGACCTAGGCGATCTTGAGCTTGTCGAGCACCTCCCAAGCGGTGATGCCCGGGCCTGCCAGGCTCCCCGCCACCTCCCCGGGGACGGAGGCCGGCTCGGCGACCAGCACGGCGGGGTCGGCGAGCGCGGACTGAGCGCAGGAAGGGGTGATGGACGCCCCCAGCACCTCGTCACCCACGTCAAAAGCGGTCACCCCTTCTCCGACCCGGTCGACCACGCCGGCCACGTCGGACCCGAGACCCGCCGGAAGATCGAGAGGTATCACCTGGCTCATCTAGCCATGCAGGATCTTCCAGTCGATCTCGAGCGAAGCCGAGAACTTGGGGGCGCGTGCACGGATGCACTACCGCGCTACGACCTCAAAACCTCACTGGTCCTCGTGCAGGTCCCAGTGGTTGAGCCCGGCGATGAACTGCACACGGTCGTCACGGCCGCCGCCCACCGAGTCGTCGAGGAGCGCCAGCGGATTGACCGGCGATCTGTGCGGGCCGTCCTCGGCCGTCTCGATCCAGCCGACGCCGGGATCGTGCAGCGCGGTGTCGACGACGTATGTGCGCGGCCGCTGAGGTGCCGGCGGCCGCGCCTCCGGGCAGAGCTGTCCCCGCAGCCCGTGAATTGCACGGCCGCCGTCCCCAGCCTGCTCCGGGCCGGGGACGCGCCGCCGTCAGACGTGCGGCCGGTCCCCCGTCTCCTGGTGCGGGAACGACTGGTCGGCACCCGGAAGGGTGGGTGCGGGCAGTGTCGCCACTTGCTCCTTCGCCTTCTCCAGTTGCTGCGCCGTGTCGTCGGGCAGGAGCGGCGGCAGCGGCTGTGGCTGCGTGAAGCGGAAGGCCGAGGTGAAGTCCCCGAAGGCCGCGCGGCGCCAGGCGCTGATGTTCGGCTCCTGGACGCCGGTGAACTGTTCCAGGAACCGCAGGGCCGAGGTGTGGTCGAAGGCCTCCGAGGCCACCCAACCCCCCACCGTCCAGGGCGAGATGATGATCGCGGGGACTCGGAAGCCGCCTCCGATGGGCAGCCCCTGGACGAACTCGTCGGCGGTTCCGGCCGGAGGCGTCGGCGGCGGAACATGGTCGAACAGGCCGTCGTTCTCGTCGTAGTTCAGAATGAACGCGGTCTTGCCCCAGACCTTCGGGTTGGAGGCGATCGCCTCGATCTTCGACGCGACGAAATCGGCGCCCGCGGCGGGCAGGTGGTCCGGGTGCTCGGACTGGAAGCTCGTCGGCATGATCCAGGAGACGGCGGGCAGGCGGTCGTTGCGCGCGTCGTCCTCGAACGTGCCCTCCGGCTGCGGGCGCAGGCCACGCTCGTACAGGTCGGACCCCGGCGCCGCCGAGCGGAAGCTCGCGAACTGCTCCAGCATGTTGCAGTCGTAGTCGTCGTCCTGCTGGTACACCTTCCAGCTGACCCCGGCCGCCTGGAGCCGTTCCGCGTACGTCGTCCACCGGTACGGCGTCGGGACCGTGTTCGCGATGATCGGCCCGCCCTGTGTACCGCCCGGGTCGATCGTGCCCGTCATCCAGTACAGCCGGTTGGGCCAGGTCGGTCCGAACACCGAGCAGA
>NZ_JBHVST010000291.1:0-1592 GCF_042885015.1 Streptomyces sp. NPDC058086
GCCACAGGGAGTCCCCCGAGACGGGTTGGCCCGCGACAGGGGCCTTGGCGTTTTTCGGCAACGGGAACACCGCGACCTCGAAGCCCGCCTGCGCGCCGGCCTGGATGAGTTCGCGGGCGGCCTTGGAGGAGTCGAAGGTGAAGGCGACCTTCTGCTGGACGAAGGCCTCGAACGCCCCGCCCCAGTCCGAGGGCCCGCCCGTGTAGAGGTAGTGGCCGCGCTCGTGGAGGTGAGTCCACCAGCGGACCCAGTCGAGCATTTCGTCCGATGTGATGTTCACAGTCCCGGCGGGGGCGGACCGGCCGTTGTCCTGATCGGTGAGCAGCCCGTTCTGCAGGGCGACGGCCTGCTGGAACACCCAGCCGTCGTTGGCCCAGGTGATCCCGTGACCGGGACCGCCCGCGAGGCGGGCCACGGCCTCGCAGGCCGCTTCGGTCTCGTCCCAGGTACGGGGCGGCTCCGGGACTCCTGCCCGCTCCAGGAGGGAGGCGTTGGCGTAGCAGAGCATGGTGGTGACCGTGAACGGCAGCGAGATCAACTCGCCTCCGAACGAATAGGAATCGCGCACCGTGGGGTCGAGGTCGTCCACGACCACCGGGTGGCCCAGTATCTCCGTACGGCCGGCCAGGGCGGCCTCGACCGAGGTGAACACCGGCGACCCGTCGGGGTTGCGGGCGTCGCGCGCAAGCTGGCTGTCGGTGGCGTAGTAGCCCGCGATGTGCGGGGGCCTGCCCTCGGCTGCGGCGCGGGCCACCTTTTCGGGCATGGTCCAGAAGTCGTGGCCGGTGATGTCGACCCGGTATCGGGGATGGGTACGCTCGAACTCGGCCGCCCGCTCGCGCAGCGGAGCGAGGAAGTCACGCCCGTCATAGGTGGGGAACGGGTAGTCCGCCAGCCACACGTCCAGGATGATCCGCTCCTCCTGCGGCTGCTCCGGGGTCTGGCCGTTCTTCGGTTCTGGAGCCTGCAAGGTCTGCCTCCTGAGGATCAGCGGACGCCGGATAGGGGTCGGGGGACATCGTCGATTCCCGGCCGCTGTCGGGGCATCTCCTGCTATGCGCAATCCGGCCCCTTCCGGCAGAGCCTCCACAAGCCCCCCTGAGGCCCCGGAGCAGCCCCATGGGGGGGAAACGTCAGCAGGAGGGCAAAAGGGCCGTAGAGCGGCTTCTGGGGGGCTTGTGGAGGGTGCACTTCGATCACGAGGGAAGCCGACTCACCCCCCCTCCCACGGGATGCCCCCCCCCGGGAGGGGGACACCGTCGCCCGGTCTCCCCGCAGGGACTTGGTCCCTCTTCGGTCCCTGTGTTTAGTCCCTGGGTATCACCGCAGGTCAGAGGGGGTATGACCCCCCGAAAAGGGACTGAAGGGACTCAACTTCCTAATTATGAGCCCACTACGTACGCGCGCGTATGCAGGCGCGCATATCGTCATACTGCTTTCTTCTACTCAGCTCATAATGGGGAAGTTGAGTCCCTTCAGTCCCTTTTTCACCCCCCAAACCTGCCCTGACCTGCGGTGATACCCAGGGACTAAACACAGGGACCAAAAGTCTCTCCGCCCCTTCAGACCCTCTTCCTGCTCTGTTCAGACCC
>NZ_JBHVST010000292.1:0-1530 GCF_042885015.1 Streptomyces sp. NPDC058086
GCTGCGGTGGTTCGGTCGCCGCAGCGACCGGAGAGTCGCTCGGTCGCTCGCCCGCGTGTGCGTGCTACCAGGGCAAACGGGCCTTCCGACGTCCGTAGCGACTCAAGCGACTCAAAGTTCGGGTATATGAAGCCATTTCGCGTGTGCAGGTGTGCGTCATATACAGGTGGGTCGAGTCGCTTCAGTCGCTGTCGGGCATCGGCAACCCCTCCGAACTGCCGCTATGTCGATTCAGAGGTACAGCGACTCACGAGGTTCGGTCGCTGTGGAATTCGTACGAGCGAGTAGAGGCTTCTTCGGCCTCGATACGGTGCAAGATTCGGGAAGAGGAAGCTCCGCACAGGCCGGATGTTTTCGCTAATCTGTGTTGGTCGTTGGGTCGCTTCAGTCGCTACGGGGGAACGGTGTATGGCTCCTGAGCTGCGCGTTCTGGGATTCTCCACCGCACGCCCGGGATCCGTCCTCCCGGCTGGGCCGCGGTCTGTGGACGTTGCCCGGTGGTGTGCGGAGCAGGGTTGGCCGGTTCATCCGTTGGCGGCCGGCCGCAAGACTCCGGCGGGCAACTGCGAGGCCTGCCGGGCTCCCGGTCACGCCTACTCGGGCTGTCCATGCCCGGCAGAAGGGCGTTGGTGCCACGGTTTCCGGGCCGCCACCCGTGACGTCGAGAGAATCGTGCGGTGGTGGGGGAGCGCCCCGGAGTCAGGGGTGGGGGTCTCGTGCGGTCCAGCGGGGCTGGTGGTCATCGACATCGACGCCCACGGGCAGGAGCTTCCCGAGCGCGACCGTCTGCTGCCGGGCATCCCCATCCCGGGGCAGGTGGACCTGACGGGCCTCGCGAACGGCTACCACACGCTGGCTGTTCTGGCGGCCCTGCGGGGCGCTCCCGACCCGGCCGCCGACGAGGGCACCCTGCGGGTGCGGACCCCGTCAGGCGGCCTCCACGTCTGGTACCGGGCACCGGACGCCCGTCCGTGGCAGAGTTCTTCGGGGTCGGGTGGCGGGCGTGCGCTGGCCTGGCAGGTGGATGTGCGCGCCCATGGCGGGTACATCATCGCGCCGGGGACGCGGACCCGGGCGGGGGCCTACAGGGTTTTGGGCTCGTGCACCAGGCCTGCGGTGCTGCCGGCCTGGCTGGCCGAGGAGCTTGAGCGTACGGGCCACCTGCCCCGGGACCGGCCGCCCGGGCCCCGCCCCGTGCCGCCCAGAGCGCTCCAGGCGGTCGTCGAGGCGGGCGGCGGCAGGCAGGGGGCCTTCAGCGTGCTCGGCTCGGTGCTGGCCGAGGTGAGCGCCTGCGCGGCGCATGCCGAGGGCGCCGGTTTCTCGGAGAAGCTCAACCGGGCCTCGTACACCGCGGGCGGACTCGTCACCGCCGGGTTCCTCACCCGTGAGCAGGCGGAGCAGATCCTTCAGGACGCCGCGGCCGGGGCCCGCCCGGAGCAGGGCAGGAGGGCGGCCGGGATCATCCGCAGCGGGATGTCCGCCGGTGCGCGCCGGCCGCTGTACCCGGGGAGAGAGGGATGACCCCCGGAG
>NZ_JBHVST010000293.1:0-1529 GCF_042885015.1 Streptomyces sp. NPDC058086
GAAGCGTCCCAGGACCTCGTTGTTGAGGGCGATGAAGTCGTCGAGGACGCCGCCGCTGGGGTCGAGCTTGAGGGAGAGCCGTCCTTCGGTGAAGTCGAGCTGGACGACGTGTGCGCCCGCGTCCAGGCAGCCGCGGATGTCGGCCTCGGCCTCGTCGGCGAGGTCGCGCAGGAACTCCTCGCGGGGGTAGCCCTCGATGGGTGTGGCGGGGTAGAGGAGGCTGAGGGCGGAGGGTGCGATGACCGCCTGCTTCAGGGGGCGGTCCGTGAACTGCCGTGCTGCGCGGAGATAGGTCTCGGCCCGCACCTGGTAGCGGAAGGGCCCTTGCGTGATGCTGGGGAGCTGTCGGGTGTGCCCGTCGGCGAAGGGGATGACGGCACCGTCCGGGGAGAGGGTGTCGAGGCCGGTCACGGGGTAGGTGGCGAAGCTCGGCTTGGACTGTTCGCCGTCCACGAGGACAGGGCTGCCGACTCGTTCCAGCTGGGCCAGGGTGTCCGCGACGGCCTGCTCCTGCTGTTTGGCGAGGTCCCTGTCGTCCAGGGTTCCCTGGGCGTGTGCGGTGAGGGCGTGCATGAGGGTCGCGGAACGCGGAAGGCTGCCGATCGGCTCAGTGGCGATGGTCATGGTCGGAAGAATAGGAAGAGGTCGGGGTCCGGATCACCGGAAAGCCCTGATTGCCGTGTGTGCAGGGGAAGTTCAGGCGAAACTGCCGCGCGGCGGGACGTGGTGGTGTAGGGCGGGGGAGAGAGCCGGCGGGGTTCTAGGATCCGGTCGTGGCCACGGCGGAGGAGGTGCCCAGCTGGGAGCGGGGGGTTTTCTCGCCGACGCGGTTGGGCTCGATGGTGCGGGGGTCGACGGCCTCTCCGGGGGCGCCTTGGCGGTAGACGCCTTCGGGATCGGAGTCCCGGTCGTGCGGGAGCAGGAAGAAGACCCGGCGCCGGTACAGGCCGCTGTCAGGGTCCGCCTCGGCGTCGGCCCCGAGTTCGATGTAGCCGATCATGCGGCCGTCGCGGGCGTAGCGCGGTTTGTTCTTGCGCCGGGGGGTCTTGTCCAGGGCCTGGCGGACGTAGTCGAGGCCCTCGGGGTCTTCGAGCCACACGACGTTCGCCTCGTGGACGAGATCGCTGTCGGTCAGTAGCGAGCTCATGGCGGCGACCTCTCCTTCATCGGCGTGCACCGGGTGGGGCGGTGCCTGCGTGGTGCGTGTGTTCATCTGCGATGGGGTGCCGTAGTGGTGCGGGCCGCCTGTGGCGCCGGTTCCCGGCGGAGGGCGCGGCCCGGTACGTCCAGGGGGCACTCATATCGTAGAGGGGGCCCGCTTTCGCGCGGCAGTGCCTCCGGTTCGGGGACGTTCATTCGTCGGCCGCCAGAGCGAGGTGGGGGTAGAACTTGCGGCCGTTGGATTTGATCATGTCGGCGGGCGATGCGAGGCCCACTTCCTGGCGGACACGGGTGGCGAAGGCGCGGGCGGTTCCGGGGCGGATGCCTTCGCTGGTCGCTCACCAGTTGCTGTACGAGGCGTAGAGCAG
>NZ_JBHVST010000294.1:0-1526 GCF_042885015.1 Streptomyces sp. NPDC058086
ACCACTCCGTCGCCGTCGCCGCCCACGTCGTCGAACGGCTTGAACTGCGACAGGACGGCTTCGACGACCTCGCCGCCCGGCATTCCTACTACCGCAGCTATGTCAGCAACCCGGAGGAAGCGGTCCGCGAGGCACTGGAGGAGTCTGTGGGACTGGAAGTGCGGAGGCTGGCCACCCGCGAACGAAGGAGCAGGGAAGCACTGGAAGCCCGCCTGAACGCCCGTATTCGCTCCCTGGGCAGCCTCCCCGTACTTCCCACGGGCGTCCCCCGTGACGAACGCCTGATGAGGGCGATCGTCAACCGGGTGGCCGTGGAACGGCTCAACGACGTCTCCGTGACACCACGGCAGCTGCGTCGGCAACTGGGGTTGGAGAACGCCGAACATCCGGAGGACTAGTTGAACGGGAACGGGCGACGGATTCTGGGATCTCTCCTGGCCGGCGGCACCGAGAGTGTGCTTCAGGGCACCTGCAACCGAACGCGAAGTCCGCGCGAAGGAACCATCCTCATCGCCCCTTCCCTGGAAGCGGGGCTGTACGACGCCATCGTGGCCGCACGGGCCGTGGTGTGCGGCTCCGGTGGACTCACCGGTCACATGCAGTCCCTGTGCCGCGGCAGGGGGATTCCGGTACTGCGCGTCGAGGAGGCGGACCTCGCCGATCTCGTCGGCGAGGTGACGCTCTACCTGGAGAGCGCCTCCATCGTCGTCGGGCCCCGCCCAGCCCCGGCTCCCGGGGGCGGCAACCCCGTACTGGACGCCATCGGCTCGGCGTGTGCGGTCATCGCGGACCTCCAGGACATCACGACGATCAACTCCTGCGGACCCGAAGCCGCCCGCGTCGAGTCCTTCTTCATCCGTGAGGAATTCCTCTGCCTGGCCCTGGGGCTGAGCCCGCTCGACGCCATGGCCGGCGACACCGCAGGCATCACCGCTTACGGACAGGCCGTCGGAGAGCGGCTCTGCGGCTTCGTCGAAGCGCTTCTGCCCGGTCAGCGACTCGTCCTGCGCATGCTCGACCTGCGCTCCGACCACGCGGCCGAAGTCACCCAGGCCGCCCCCGTCGCCATCGAGCCCAACCCCGAGATGGGCATGCACGGCGCACGCTGGCTCCTGGGCTCCACCGGCTACCGCGAGGCCCTGCACGCCGTACTGGCGACCCTGCGCAAACGCCTCGGCGACGAGGCGGACCGGGTGGGGCTCTCGGTGCCGTTCGTCAGCGACGAGACGGAGTTCGCACAACTCAGAGCCCATCTCGACTTACCCGACGGCACCCCCCTGTCCGCCTTCGTCGAGACGCCCTCCGCCGTCCACGCCACCACCGCGCTGTGCGCCGCCGGGGCCAGTGAACTCTTCGTCGGCCTCAAGGACCTGGTGCAGTTCTATCTCGCCGCGGACCGGGGCAACCACCTGGTCGCCGACTCCTACCGCACCCGCCACCCCTCCGTCCTGGACGGCGTAAGAAGCGTCGTCGAATCCGCCCGCGCCGCGGGCACCCCGGTACGGGTCTTCTCCCTGGCATCGGAC
>NZ_JBHVST010000295.1:0-1467 GCF_042885015.1 Streptomyces sp. NPDC058086
CCGGGCACAGACCCAAGTACATCCAGTACGAGGGCCTGTGCCCGGCACGCCGAGAGCACGCTCCCCCAAGCTCTCGACTCCGCTCGAGCAGGGGGGACCTCCATGACGCCGCAGGGCCCGCCCTCCGGGCGGACGACGGGAATGTGACGACAGGACCTAGCGGCGGAGAGGTTGTCGGTCGTCCGGGCGCCCGGTTGACGGAGCGTTACGCGTCCGCCGGTCGCCTCGTTACGCACCACCGTGCGCGCTCCGGAGCGTCGACCGGCGTGTTCGGGGCGGGGCAGTTGAGTGGGTGACGGTGGGGAACATTCGTGCCCAGCGGCGTCGTGAGATTCGAACGAACTCCCGGAAACCCCACGTTGGAGTGAAGTCACGTCAGGTTGCTGACTGTTCACTCTCGGTGCGTAATTCTTGCCGGGTCCCAAGCTGTTCTCTCCTGGGGGTCCCACCTTTGAACGCCAACACCAACTTCCGCATGCCCGTACGCCGTTTCGCCGCCGGCGCGGCGGCCACCGTCCTCGCCGCCGGTCCGGTGGTGCTGGCTGGTGCGGGTTCCGCGCACGCGAGCGCCGACCACGGTCGCGCGAGCGCCGTCGTGCTGCGCACCGGGCTCGACGTGTCCCTGCTCAACAAGACCGTGAACGTTCCGCTCGCGGTCTCCCTCAACGAGGTGCGGGCGCCGCAGAGCGCCGAGCGGACCACGCTGACGGCGAGGCTGGACGGGGTCGACGGTGGGCAGCCGTTCAGTGTGCTGCGGGCGGATGTCGCCTCCGCGAAGGCGACGGTGTCCGCGTCGGGGGCCGAGGCGTCCACGAACCTCACCCATGCGCGGATCCATGTCCCCGGGCTGCCGCTGCTGTCCCTCATCGAGGTCGGGCAGGTGACCTCGAAGGCGACCTGTGAGACGGGTCGCAAGCCCGTGGCTTCCGCCACGCTTCTGGGCGGGGTGACCGTTCTCGGCAAGAAGGTGACGCTGACGGTGGGCGGTCCGACGGAGGTGAAGGTGCCGGGGGTCGGCGAGGTCCGGCTCGACTTCTCCCGGACGCGGACCACGTCCCGTACGGCGGCCGCGTCCGCGCTCGAACTCAAGGTCTCCGTCAACCCGTTGAAGCTGAACGTGGCGGATGTGGAAGGCACCCTGACCCTGGGGTCCGTCACCTGCGAGACCCCGGCCGCGGCGCCTGTCTCCGCCCCTGCCTCAGTTTCCGCTCCCGACATCAAGCCCCAGGGGGCACCTGCGGAGTCGGGCCTCGCGGAGACCGGCGGCACGTCGACCACTCCGTTCGTGGTGGGTGCGGCGGTCGTGCTCCTGGCGGCGGGCGGGGCGGCCGTCGCCCTGGGGCGCCGCCGCCGCTCCTGACCCCGACCTGTTCTCGCCCCCGCCGCCCCTACCCTCCCCCAAGCTCTCGGCTTCGCTCGAGCAGGGGGGACCCCCATCATCCTCAACCTGGGGGCTCCGCCCCCAGA
>NZ_JBHVST010000296.1:0-1081 GCF_042885015.1 Streptomyces sp. NPDC058086
GTGGTCACCGGTGCGAGCTCCGGCATCGGACTGCACCTGGCCCAGGAACTCGCCCGGCACGGCGCCCACGTGGTGCTGGCCGTACGCGATCCCGACCGCGGGATCGCCGCGGCGGCCCGCATCCGGGCCCAGGCGCCGTCGGTCGAGCTGACGGTCCGCCGGCTCGACCTCTCCAGTCTCGCGTCGGTGCGTGCCGGCGCCGAGGAACTGCGCGACCGCTTCCCCCGCATCGACCTGCTGGTCAACAACGCGGGCGTGATGTGGACCGACCGGGCCCGCACCCCGGACGGACACGAACTCCAGTTCGCCACGAACCACCTGGGGCACTTCGCCCTCACCGGTCTGCTCCTGGACTCCCTGCGGGCCGCATCCGGCGCGCGGGTCGTGACGATCAGCAGCTACCTGCACCGGCTGGGGCGCATCGACTTCCGCGACCTGCACGGCGAACGCCGCTACAGCCGGTACCGGGCCTACAACCAGTCCAAGCTGGCCAACCTCATGTTCGCGCTCGAACTCCACCACAGGCTGGCGGAGTCGGGCGCGGAACTGGCCTCGCTCGCCGCCCATCCCGGGCTGGCCGCGACCGGCCTGGGCCGGGGCTTTCCCGCACCCGTGCGCAGGTTCGGCTCCCCGCTCGCCCCCCTGTTCCTCCAGCCGGCCGCGGCGGGAATGCTGCCCGCTCTGCGGGCCGCGACCGATCCCGACGCGCGCGGAGGCGAGTTCTACGGGCCCCTCGGCGTGACCGAGACCCGGGGCGCGCCCGGGCTCGTACGCCCCGGCAGAACGGCCCTCGACCCCCAGGCCCGGCGCCGCCTGTGGGAGGAGTCCGAGCGCCTCACCGGCGTACGCCTGCGCCCCTGAGACCGCCACCCGCTGCGAGGCCGTTCACCCCCGCCCGGCGGCACCGGACACGGCGAGCCGGCTGCCTACGCGCACGGCGGTGGTCAACGCGGCGTAGGACGTGAGCTCGACGAGTTCGCGGTCGGTGGACCATCGCCGCCTGAACGCCTCGACGTCCTGCGGGAGCACCTGGTAGGGGGCGAAGGCCGTCAGCAGCGCCAGCCGTGCCGCGGGCACGTCC
>NZ_JBHVST010000296.1:1091-1434 GCF_042885015.1 Streptomyces sp. NPDC058086
GACTCCGTTCCCTTGCTCCTCCGCGTCCGATTTGTAACAGAGACCGCCCTGGGCTTCAGCGTGAACGGCGTGGCGCCCGTGCTCGTATGCCCCGTCCGACAGGCACTCGACCCCCAGTCCCGGCGCCGATCCGTCCCACGCGTCCAGACGCGTGCGCAGCCGCTCCCGGACCGGCTCGGGCACCCAGTGCGCCCCCTGGTCCACGGCGGTGACGGCACGTCCCAGGGCCTGGGCCACGAAGGGGCTGCCCTCGGCCCACTCCAGCCCCGGCGGCAGGGGCGCCGGGGGCAGCAGGTCGAGCGAGTCGCCCGGCGCCAGCGGACCCGGTGCGACCGGACGCATG
>NZ_JBHVST010000297.1:0-1408 GCF_042885015.1 Streptomyces sp. NPDC058086
GCCCTTGATGGAGGTGATGACGGCGCTCGGGGCCTGCGGGTCGGCAGCGGCGCGGGCGCCCATGATCGCCCGGAGCTCGGTGGCGTCACCGACGGCGGTACCGGTGCCGTGGCCTTCGAACAGCGGCACGGTCTCGATGCCGAAGCCCGCCCGGTCGTAGGCGCGCGACAGCGCGAGCTGGTACCCGCTCACCTCGGGTCGGGTGATGCCTCCCTGACCGTCGGAGGAGATGCCCCAGCCGGCGATCGAGGCGTACACGCGGTGCCCGGCGGCGACCGCGTCCTCCTCGCGCATGAGCACGACCATGCCGCAGCCCTCGCCCGGCCAGAACCCGTTGGAGCCGCGGTCGTAGAGCCGCATCTCCTTCCGGGCGAGCGCACCGGTCTTGGCGAAGCCGATGATCTCGAAGGGGTCGATGGACAGGTCGACACCGCCGGCGATGGCGACGTCGAGGTCGCCGCTCTGCAGCGAGGTCGCCGCGGTGGTGATGGACAGCAGGGAGGAGGAGCAGGCGCCGTCGACGGTGTAACCGCCGCCGTTCAGGTCGAAGTGGTTGCAGATCCGGCCGGCGATGGTGTTGGAGAGGCCGCCCGCGAGGGTGTCCTCGTCGACGGCGGGGAAGGGCCTCTTGTAGGCCTCCTCCACCCCCTGGAGGAACGCGCCGAGCCGGTCGTCGTCCCAGTCCTGCCCCTGGAGCGCGTCCGCGAGCACCCTGCGTACGTAGGGCCAGCGCAGCCGCATGCCGTTGGCACGGGAGAACTCGCCGGTCAGCGTGTTGCCGACGACGACTCCGGTGCGCTCGGCGGGCAGTCCCTCACCGGCCGGGAAGCCCGCGTCCGCCAGCGCCCGGGTCGCCGTGTCCAGGGCGAGCCAGTGGGTCAGGTCGGTGGAGCGGTAGGTGCTGCCGGCGATCCGGTGGGCGACGCGGTCGAACTCCCAGCCCTCCAGGACCGCGGCGTTGCGGGCGTAGAAGGTGTCGGGGACCGCGGGGTCCGGGTTCCAGTAGTCGTCCAGGCGCATTCGGACGTCGGGCAGTCTGCGGAAGGCGCGCCGTCCGGCGACGGCGTTCTCCCAGAGCTCCCGGGGTGTGGTGGCGTCGGGGTACGTGCAGGCGACCCCGACGATGGCTATTCGGCTCATACAGGCACCGCCGCCTTGTTCTTCGTGGCTCGTTCGGCTGCGCACTTGCCGTGGAAGCAGGTGCCGTCCTTGCAGGGGTCGCCCGAGAGGACGACCGTCGCCGGCTGCGGCGCGGCGCCTCCCGCTACGGACCCGGTCGCCGGGGCCGCCGGGGCGGCCACGAGCTGTTCGACCGGGGCGTCCTGGCGGTCGTGGGCGCCGTGGACGGCAGGCGCCTGCCGCTCCTGCGCCTCTCGCTGCTTGGCGAGGAAGTGCAGACCCCACAGGC
>NZ_JBHVST010000298.1:0-1401 GCF_042885015.1 Streptomyces sp. NPDC058086
CCTAAAAAACATCTTCTTCGCCGCTTGTTCCACCCCCCCGGGGGGCAAAACCCCCTCCCCCCGCCCCGCGGGGCGGGGCGCCGGGGGCCCCCCCGGGGGCCCCCCCCACGGCGGGGGAGGCAATCGCCCGGCTGACCGGGGAGGGACATGAGCCAGGTCGAGGTCGCCACGAAGACCATGGTGCGCGTCGAGAACGTGCATCGCTGGTACGGCGGTGGAGCCGCCGTCGTACCTGCCCTGCGCGGAGTCTCCTTCGACGTGCCACGCGGCGAACTCGTCGCCCTCACCGGCAGCCCCGGATCCGGCAGGACCACGCTTCTCAACCTGGTCGGCGGGCTCGACGAACCGGATGCGGGGCGGATCACCGTCGACGGGCTCGCACTGGAGGGGCTCGGCGAGGACGGCCTGCTGGAACTGCGCCGGGACCGGATCGGCTTCGTCTTCCAGCCCCTCGGGCTCATCCCGCTGCTCACCGTCGCCGAGAACGTCGGTGTGCCGCTGCGGCTGCGCGGGGTCGCGCAGCACGCGCGCGAGGAGCGGATCGCACGGCTGCTCTCCCTCGTCGGGCTCACCGACCACGCGGCGCGCCGGCCCGGGGAGCTCACCGGCGGGCAGCAACAGCGCGTGGCGATCGCGCGCGCCCTCGCGGGCGAACCCGCGCTCCTTGTCGCCGACGAGTTCGCGGCAGGGCTCGACGCCGGGACCGGCCGTGCCCTGATGGAGCTGCTGCACGTGATCGTCCGCGGCGAACAGGTGACGGCCCTGGTCGCCCCCTCCAGGGCGACCCCGCTCGACCCGGCCGATCGGATCCTGGAGCTGCGCGACGGAGGAATCGTCGAGCACTGAGCCGACCACCGGGCCCAGCAGGGCCCGGACCAGCGCATCAGGGTTGTGCCGACCGGCGCATCAGGGTTGCGTCAAAGACGGCCGTCGGCCGACTCCCCACCCCATTTGTCGAGATTGTTGGCCGTAAGGTCGACGCTGCGTATACAGCGGTGACAGGAAGACAATGGGGCCATGGGACGCGGCAAGCTTCGGATCTACCTCGGCGCGGCACCGGGGGTCGGCAAGACGTACGCGATGCTCTCCGAGGCGCACCGCCGCGTGGAACGGGGCACCGACTGTGTCGTCGCCTTCGTGGAGCACCACAACCGGCCGCGCACCGAGGTGATGCTGCACGGTCTGGAGCAGGTGCCGCGCAAGCAGCTCGGCTACCGGGGCTCCGTCTTCACCGAGATGGACGTGGACGCCGTACTGCTCCGCGCCCCGGCCGTCGCCCTGGTGGACGAACTCGCGCACACCAATGTCCCCGGCTCCCGCAACGCCAAGCGCTGGCAGGACGTCGAGGAACTCCTCGCCGCCGGGATCGATGTCGTCTCGACCGTCAACATCCAGCACCTG
>NZ_JBHVST010000299.1:0-1375 GCF_042885015.1 Streptomyces sp. NPDC058086
GTCCGTGATGTGGAAGCCTGGCCCGGGGCTCGCCCTCGGGCCCTCGGGCCGGGCGGATCGGACGAGTCATGGCAGACAAAGACGAAGCGGCCGCGTACGTGGCCGACGACGAGATGGTTGACGAGGTCGTCGAGCGACTGCTCGACAAGGCTGACGCCTCAGGGGCGGCCCTGCTCGGTGAGGGCGGGCTGCTGACGGAGATCACCCGGGCCGTGCTGGAGCGGGCCCTGGAAGCCGAGATGAGCGAACACCTCGGCTACGAACGCGGAGATCCCGCAGGCCACGGCTCGGGGAACTCCCGCAACGGGACTTCGCCCAAGACCGTCCTCACCGACGCAGGGGCAGTCACGCTGGCGGTTCCACGGGACCGCAACGGCGATTTCGAACCGCGCCTGGTCCCGAAGAACGCCCGTCGGCTCGCCGGGTTCAACGACCGGATCCTCTCCCTCTACGCCCGCGGCATGAGCGTGCGCGACATCCGCTCCCACCTCGCCCAGATCTACGGCGTCGAGGTCAGCCCCGACCTGATCAGCAAGGTCACCGACGCCGTGATCGACGAGCTCGTGACCTGGCAGAACCGGCCCCTCGACGCGGTCTGGCCGATCATCTACATCGACGCGTTGTGGGTGAAAATCCGCTCGGGGTCGGTGACTTCGAAGCCGGTCTACCTGGCCGTCGGCGTCGACATGGACGGCCGCAAAGACGTCCTGGGCATGTGGGTCGGATCCGAAGGCGAAGGCGCCACCGCGTGGATGGCGGTCCTGTCAGAACTACGGAATCGGGGCATCGAGGACGTCTGCATCGTCGCCTGCGACGGACTGAAAGGCCTGCCCGACGCGATCACCGCGACCTGGCCCAAGGCCACTGTCCAGACCTGCGTGATCCACCTCACCAGAGCCTCGCTCCGGCTCTCGTCGGTGCGGGACCACCCCAAACTGGTGCCGGCCCTCAAAGCGATCTACGCAGCCCCGACCGAACAGGCCGCCGAACAGGCCCTCGACGCGTTCGCTGCCTCTGACCTGGGCGAACGCTACCCAGCGATCGTCCGGACCTGGCGGTCGGCCTGGCCGGAGTTCACGCCCTACCTCGCGTTCCCGCCGGCCATAAGGACGGTGGTCTACTCCACGAACATGGTCGAGTCGATCAACTCGCGGCTCCGCAAAGCCACCCGCAACCGCGGGCACTTCCCCTCGGAACAAGCCGCGTTGAAGGTCCTCTACCTCGCGGTCCGCGAGCAGATCAACCCCAAAGCGCGCGACGCGAACCACGTCGCCGCACACTGGAAAGAGGCACTGAACCAGTTCTCACTCTTCTTCGAGGACCGGCTCAGCATCCAATGAAACCAGGCGACTTACACAAGATCACTGACACGCCC
>NZ_JBHVST010000300.1:0-1346 GCF_042885015.1 Streptomyces sp. NPDC058086
CCATGCTCTACAGCAACCCGCCCGACCACGGCCGGTTGCGCCAGGTGGTGAGCTTCGCGTTCACCCCGCCCAAGGTGCGCCGGATGCACGGGGTGATCGAGGAGATGACCGACCGGCTCCTCGACCGGATGGCGCGGCTCGGCTCCGACGGCTCCCCGGTCGACCTCGTCGCCGAGTTCGCCGCCCGGCTGCCCGTCGCGGTGATCAGCGAGATGATCGGCTTCCCGGAGAAGGACCAGGTGTGGTTCCGCGACATGGCCTCCCGGGTCGCCGTGGCGACGGACGGCTTCACCGACCCCGGCGCGCTCGCGGGGGCCGACGCCGCCATGGACGAGATGAGCGCCTACTTCGACGACCTCCTGGACCACCGCCGCCGCGTCCCCGCCGACGACCTGGTCACCCTGCTCGCCGAGGCCCACGACGGCTCCCCCCGGCGCCTGGACCACGACGAGCTGATGGGCACCATGATGGTGCTGCTCACGGCCGGGTTCGAGACCACGAGCTTCCTGATCGGCCACGGGGTGATGCTCGCCCTCGAACACCGGGCGTACGCGGCCCGGCTGCGGGCCGAACCGGACTTCGCCGACGGCTACGTCGAGGAGATCCTCCGGTTCGAGCCGCCGGTCCACGTCACCAGCCGGTGGGCTGCCGAGGACCTCGATCTGCTGGGCCTGCCCGTCCCTGCGGGCTCCAAGCTGGTCCTCATCCTGGCCGCCGCGAACCGGGATCCCGACCGCCACCGCGATCCCGGCCGCTTCGACCCCGACCGCTACGCGCCCCGCCGGGACGGCTCCGAGGCCGCCAGGCCGCTGAGCTTCGGCGCGGGCGGCCACTTCTGCCTGGGCGCTCCGCTGGCCCGCCTGGAGGCGCGGATCGCGCTGCCGCGGCTGCTGCGCCGGTTCCCGGAACTGACCGTCTCCCAGCCGCCCGTCTACCGCGACCGCTGGGTCGTCCGCGGCCTCGACACCTTCCCCGTGACCCTGAGCCCCGAGTCCTGAACCCCGGCTCCCGAGCACCCCGCCGGCCGGAACACGGCGACCGTCCCGGCCGGTGGTGCGCCCCTCTCAGACGTACAGGGTGTTGGGCCCCTGCCCGCACAGCACCCGGCCGTACAGCTCCAGGTTGGTGCTCGGGTTCATGAGCGCGTGCAGCGTGATGCTCTGGGCGTCGCGCTGCACGCGCTGGATCGGGACGTCGTTGTAGATCGAGGAACCGCCGCTCGCCTGCGCGAGGATGTCCACCGACTCCTTGCCCAGGCGGCAGGCCCGCCCCAGCAGGCCGCGGCACAGCACCCGCTCCTCCAGCGTCCAGGCCTCGCCCGAGGCCCCCGTGGAGTCGACCAGGTC
>NZ_JBHVST010000301.1:0-1284 GCF_042885015.1 Streptomyces sp. NPDC058086
TGGGCCTTCCCCTTGATCGTGGACACCTGGAGACTGGGATCTGAGGTTCCAGAGGAAGTAGCACCAGGTGGGAAGCAAGTACACGAAGCGGTACACCGAAGAGTTCAAGCGGGACGCGATCGCGCTCGTCGACTCCTCGGGCAAGACGGTCACTGCGGTCGCCCGGGAACTCGGCATCAGCTCCGAGTCCCTGCGCGGCTGGTACCGCAGGGCGAAGGCGGACCGGAGCGAAGGCGCCCCCGGCGAATTGAGCAGTGCTGAGCGCGAGGAGCTCAAGCGGCTGCGGCGGGAGAACCGCGAACAGCAGCAGACAATCGAGATCCTGAAAAAAGCGACCGCCTTCTTCGTGAAGGAAAACGACCGGTGAGCGAGTTGTACCGGTTCATCCATGCGGAGAAGGCGAACCATCCGATCGTTCTGCTGTGCCGGGCACTGCACGTCGCCCGCTCCTCCTACTACGCCTGGCGCGAGGGCGAGGCCGCCCGCCACGCCCGGCAGTCCGCCGACGACGCGCTCGCGCACGAGATCACAGTGCTGCACGTCGCCTCCCGTCGCACCTACGGTGTCCCGCGCATCCACGCCGAACTGAGGCGTCTGGGGCGGCGGGTGAACCGCAAGCGCATCGCCCGTGTGATGCGCGAGCGCGACATCCGAGGCGTCACCCGGCGCAAGCGCCGCTCGCTGACCCGGCCCGACAAGAAGGCGAAGCCGGCCCCTGACCTGATCGGCCGCGACTTTCACGCCGAGCGGCCCGGGATCAAGCTGGTCGGCGACATCACCTACCTGCCCACCGCCGAGGGCTGGCTCTACCTCGCCTGCTGGCTGGACCTGGCCACCCGCGAGGTCGTCGGTTACGCCATGGCCGATCACCACCGCGCCGAACTGGTCGTCGACGCCCTCGACATGGCCTACGGCCGAGGGAACCTGGAGCCCGGCTGCGTGATCCACAGTGACCGCGGCAGCGAATACACCTCGACCCAATTCGGCGACCGAATAAGGGAGTTGGGACTGCGGAACAGCTGCGGACGCACCGGATCATGCTTCGACAATGCGGCCGCGGAGAGCTTCTGGGCCCTGCTCAAGGAAGAGATCGGCACCCGCATCTGGCCCGACCGGGCCACCGCCCGCGCCGAGGTCTTCACCTTCATCGAGACCTTTTACAACCGCCGCCGCCTGCGCAAACACAAGACCTTCGGCTACCTCACCCCAGCCGAGACCAGGCAGCGGCATCAACACACCCTCGCGGCATAACCAACGAGTGTCCAAGATCACGGGGAAACTTCA
>NZ_JBHVST010000302.1:0-1282 GCF_042885015.1 Streptomyces sp. NPDC058086
GGTCTGTGCCCGGTGCGGCGAAGGGGGTCCCTCCCTGTTCGAGCGAAGCCGAGAACTTGGGGGCGCGTGCATGGCGTCGCAGGGCAGACGGGAATTTGACGACAGGGCCTAGGAGCCGCCTGGTCGATCACGGTTCACGGTGTGCACGTCCGGGGTTGGTTGTCGGTGCAGTCCCATAGTCTGCGCTGATGACCACCGCTGGCGCGATGCTGACGCCGACCTGAGGGCCTACCTCGACGTCCTGATCGCAACACTCAGGACCCGCTGGGGCGAACCACTCGTCATCGATCTCTGGCCACATCTCAGGGCCGACTGTGAGGGAGAAGCAGTGCCCGAGCCGCTCAACTCCCTCAGCCAACACGCCGTAGGCATGCACGCGTGGCCGCACCGGGATCGCGGGCGTTGGCTCGCGCTCGCCATCGGCCAGGCAGACAAGGAACTGCCACTCGAACTGCTTGCAGTGGTCGGCCAGGCCCCCGCGCTCGACCCGATCGCGGTCCGCTGGTCATGAGCAGAGCCGGACGATGACAGCCACCCCAGTGGTCTTCCACGGAAAATGCGCGGCGGGCAGGTCAGCCCTCACCGTCTCCCGCAACGCCTTGCGCGAGGCCCGCGTGTCGGAGTCGTAGCGTTCCCGGGCCGCTTCCCGATCAGCGGCGGCGCCGCACGCCTGGCCCTGGAGCGCGAGGAGCGCCAGACCGGCGACGACCACGTGGTCCTGCGCACGAAATCGGGCATCCGGCAGTCCGCGCGTTCGCTATCTTGACCGGTGCGGCGACCGCCGTCGGGCAATCCTGTGCTCCTGTGAAGGGTGGCGGGTGGCGGTGGTCGTCGGCTGGGAGTGGGACGACACGTTGTTCTCGGGGACGGCCCCCTACTACCAACGGGGAAGGCTCCCGTACGCACCCGGTCTCGCGGATGTGCTCGCCGAGGTTCTGCGACTCGACGGTCGGGGGCGCCTGATCGACGTGGGATGCGGACCGGGCACCCTGGCACTGAGTCTGGCGCACCTGTTCGGCGAGATCGTCGGCGTGGACCCGGACAGCGGGATGCTCTCCGAAGCGGGGCGCGGGGCCGCCGAGGCGGGGGTGAGCGGAAAGTCGCGATGGGTGCGGGTTCGGGCCGAGGAACTGCCCGCAGGTCTTGGGACGTTCACGGTGGCGATCTTCGGCCAGTCCTTCCACTGGGTGACTCCTCCCCCTCATGAATGAGGGAGCTTCTCGCTATGCCGGTGTGGCGTCGCGCCGGACCAGCCCGGCCCGTAGAACGTTGATCGCGCCCA
>NZ_JBHVST010000303.1:0-1275 GCF_042885015.1 Streptomyces sp. NPDC058086
GATGTCCACCGGACGGAGCAGCGCGCCGGGGTGCACCACGAGCGGTCCGCTGTGCCCGAGGAGCAGCGGTTCGGAGTCGAGCCGGTGGGGCTGGTGGCCGACGGAGTAGGAGTGGGCCAGGATGTGCCAGGTGCCCACGGGGACGTCCCGGAGCTCGAAGGCCCCGGGGCTCTCCAGAGTGGTCCAGCGCGCCGGCCGGCCCTGGCGCATCCTGCCGGGGAACAGGCCCACGAAGACCCGCTCCGGCCTCTCGCCCGGAGCGGAATGAATGCGTCCGCGTAACGAGAGGTTGTGGGCGACGGAGGTAATACGGCTCGCGGGGGAGGGGAATCCCGGCTGCACCCCGCCGAAGTCGCGATAGGCGCTCGGGGAAAGGCCCACACAGGCCTTGAACCGCGAGCTGAAGGTACCGACGCTGCTGTAGCCGACCTGGCTGCTGATATCGGCCACACTGAGTGCAGTATGCACCAGAAGTCGCTTGGCCTCCTGAATCCGTAAGGCGGACAGGAAACGCCCGGGAGAGGTACCGGTGACTTCACGGAAGATGCGGGTGAAATGGAACTTGCTGAACATCGCCGTGCGCGCCATGTCGTCGATCGTGAGGTTCTGACCGAGGTTGACGTGCATGTACTCGACGACCCGGCGGACCGCGTCCTCGATGGTGTTCGTGGTCACCGTAACTCCCTGTCGAAGTAGGCCGTCAACGGCGAGGTGGCTGAGTGGTACGGAGTTCCGGGCTGTCGGCCGCGGCGCTGTGCCGGCGCCGGACCATCTCCTCGGCGAACCGGCGCCAGGCGTCCGAGCAGTGCTGCGCCAGGTCCGCCATCGAGTCGACGCAGTGGGCGGGGACCGCGTCCGCGCGCCGGCGCCAGGCCTCGTCGACGACGAACCGGTTGTGCAGCCAGCGCATGAGTTCGCGCCCCTGGTCGGAGTGGCGCATGGAAGGGTCGTTGGAGAGCCTGCGCAGCGCCTCCAGCGGCGCCCGGGACCGCGGGGACACCGGCGGTCTCCCGGCGACGGCGGGCGGCGCCTTCGGGCTCGTCCGGACGACCGCGCCGACGGGCGGCTTGGCCGCCGCCTGCTTCTGGCGGGCGGGCCCCGTCTCCAGCATCGCGCTCTGCCGGTTCTGCGGGACCGGGTCCTCGCCCCGCAGCAACCGGCGGCGGACGTCGTGCGCCGTGCCCAGCGACAGCCCGGTCTGCTCGACGACGGAGCGCAGCGGGAGCGCCGGGTCCTGGGTCAGCAGCGCCGCGGCGTGCAGGCGTTCGGCGGTGC
>NZ_JBHVST010000304.1:0-1193 GCF_042885015.1 Streptomyces sp. NPDC058086
GGCCTGATAAGAAGCCTGCCCGACCCCGAAGGGGCCGTGGCCCATCACAGTTCTGCCTCGAAGTGACCTCTCCCGGGCACGGCGCCGGTCCGCAGCGACCGCGATTACCGTCTCACGGAGAGGAATCCCGATCGCGTGAACACCATTGTCGCCCACACACGTTCGTTCGTCATCGGCGTCGACACCCACGCCAGGACCCACATGCGATGGGGGTTGACGCGATATAGAAGCTTCATTGGGAAGCCTCCGCCAGGGTCTCGGTGGGGCGAGGGGTGCGGGTGGTGCGCTGCGCGAGGTCCAGGAGCTCGTGGTTGAGTTGCTGTTGGTTGGTGGTGACCGGCTCGGTCCAGGGCTTGTAGTGGCTGGACCACATGGGGCTGGCGGGCTGGGCCGGGTCGGGGGCCGGCGGGCGGGCCTCGCTGTGGCGGGCGCGTTCGCGGTCGGCCTGGGCGACGACGCCGACCCAGTCGAGCCCGTGGCGCAGCTGGAGTCGTTGACGCAGACCGGTGCGCTGCCGGGCGGTGGTCGCCGCCCAGATGCCGGTGGGGGTCAGCTCGCGGTTGGCGAGCGCCCACTTGAGGCATCCGGCGGCGATGGGGCAGCCGCTGCAGGCCGTCTTGGCGCGCTCGGTGCGGGCCAGGTCGTCCTTGCTGTTCTGGCCGTGCTCGTGGGCGAACCAGTCCGGGTTCGTGCGGCACGCCAGCGGGGCGTCGGTGTGGGGGAAGGGGATCCGGGGGTCGGCCTCGATCGTGGCTGGGGCTTTGGCAGTTCGGCTCATGGGTGAGCGCTCCTTGCGGAGTGATGAATGCAGGGGGAGTTCAGGCGTGGTCGTCGTCGCGCTTGCGCTGGGGCTGGACGTCGGAGGCAAACCTCCCTGGCCGCGCTTCCACGGGATGGGCGGTGATCCACTCCTCGGCGCAGACCTTGTGGGCGGGCTCGCCGTAGTGGGAGCGCATCGGCGTGGGAGCACCGCACAGCACGCACGGCAGGTCCTGCCAGCGGTCGAAATGCCGGGCATCCCGCCAGTCCAGAAGGCCGCCGGGAACCGGGATGAGGCCCGGCTCCCACAGCGGTGCCTTGCCGCGGCGGCGCCGGGCGGGCGCGCTCATCCGACGGGCAGGTGGGTGCCGGGGCGGCCCGGGCGGCGCCCGTGGACCGTGGGCGTGTAGGCGTCGTGGCGCGTCGCCAGGTAG
>NZ_JBHVST010000305.1:0-1191 GCF_042885015.1 Streptomyces sp. NPDC058086
CAGCGCGGAGATGCTCGTCGTCAGCCGCGCCGTGCTCGGCGTCGCCGGGGCCACGGTGATGCCCTCCACGCTCGCGCTCATCAGCAACATGTTCCAGGACCCCAAGGAGCGGGGCACCGCCATCGCCATGTGGGCGAGCGCGATGATGGCCGGGGTCGCCCTCGGGCCCGCGGTGGGCGGTCTGGTCCTCGCCGCGTTCTGGTGGGGATCGGTGTTCCTCATCGCCGTGCCGGTGATGCTGCTGGTGGTGGTCACCGGACCGGTGCTGCTGACCGAGTCCCGCGACCCGGACGCCGGGCGGCTGGACCTGCTGAGCGCGGTGCTCTCCCTCGCGACCGTGCTGCCGGTGATCTACGGGCTGAAGGAGCTCGCCCGGAGCGGGTGGGATCCGCTCGCCGCCGGTGCGGTGGTGCTCGGCGTGGTCTTCGGCGCGCTGTTCGTCCAGCGCCAGCGGCGGCTGGCCGACCCCATGCTGGACCTGGGCCTCTTCGCCGACCGCACCCTGCGGGCCGGACTGACGGTCAGTATGGTCAACGCCGTCATCATGGGCGGGACCGGCCTCATGGTCGCCCTGTACCTCCAGACGATCGCCGGCCACTCCCCGCTGGCCGCCGGACTGTGGCTCCTGATCCCGGCCTGCGTGCTCGTGGTGGGCGTGCAGGTGTCGAACCTGCTGGCCCAGCGGATGCCCCCGTCCCGGGTCCTGCTGGGCGGCCTGCTGATCGCGGCCGTCGGGCAGCTCCTGATCACCCGGGTGGACGGCGACGACACCGTCCTCCTCATCACGGCCACCACCCTGATCTACTTCGGCGCCTCCCCGGTGGGGCCGATCACCACGGGCGCGATCATGGGGGCCGCGCCTCCGGAGAAGGCCGGCGCCGCCTCGTCGCTGTCCGCCACCGGCGGCGAGTTCGGCGTCGCCCTCGGCATCGCGGGTCTGGGCAGTCTGAGCACCGTGGTGTACAGCGCCCGGGTCGAGGTGCCGGACGAGGCCGGGCCCGCCGCCGGCGACGCCGCGCAGGAGAGCATCGCCGGCGCCCTGCACACGGCCGGGCAGTTGGGACCGGACAGCGCCGGCGCCCTGCTGGACTCCGCACGCGCGGCCTTCACCAGCGGCGTGCAGTCCGTCGCCGCCGTCTGCGCCGTGTTCTCCGTCGCCCTGGCCGTCCTGATCGGCACCCGGCTGCGGGA
>NZ_JBHVST010000306.1:0-1176 GCF_042885015.1 Streptomyces sp. NPDC058086
GACGAAGGCGGTCTCGCCGGACGAACTCCCGGGCGCGAAGCAGTCGGTGACCGGCGGCGAGGGCTTCGACTACGTCTTCGAGGTCGTCGGCCGTGGAGTTCGGTCAGTTCGGTGGAGTGCTCGGTGAACTTGCCCTTCTCCATGAGGAAGCCGGGCGGGGCCGCGTTGGCGTAGTCGCCCAGGATCTGCATCATCACCTCCAGCAGCACGGACTTGCCGTTGGCTCCGGAACCATAGAGGAAGGGCAGGACCTGGGCACCGACGTCGCCGGTGATGGAGTAGCCGAGGAGCAGGTGCAGGAAGCGGGTGGTTTCCCTGCCTTGGGCGTCGTCGCCGAAGGTGTCGCGCAGGAAGCTGTTCCAGCGCGGGATGGGCATGGGGCGGGGCGCCACGAAAGTGGCCCGCGAATGCATGTCCGTGAGCGGGTCGGGCTTGCGCAGCGTTCCGGTTCTGAGGTCGACGACGCCGACTGGGGTGCACAGGGCGTAGATGTCGCCGTCCAGGACGTCGGGGTCCAGGCGGAGTCCGGGGGCGGCCTGCGCCTGGTAGAGCAGGGCTTTGAGTCCTGAGGTGGATTCGGAGTGCCGTCGGTGCGCGGCCAACTGGCGGGGAGTGAATCTTCCCTGGGGGTCGTGATCGGCGATCTGCTCGGCCATCTCCCCGGCAGCCCAGACCGCTGCCTCGTCGCCGCCGGTCAGTTTCCACCGGTACTCGTCCCAGGAATGCCATCCCATGCCGATCACGTAGCGGAACTGGTCGCGGTAGAGGCGGGCGAACAGTTTGGCGTTTCCCCGGTCCGTCATCGAGTTGGGCAGCAGTCCGTGCGGTTCGGGGACGGGCTGTGGTCGGGCGTCGGTCTGCTGAGCGGGCAGGTTCGCGTGCGACTCGGGCGGATCCCAGGCAAGGTTCTGCTGCTGGATCTGTGTTGCGGCCCTTTCCGCGTCGAAGCGTGTGTACTCGGCGCTCATGAACGTCCTCGGGGGTGGAGTGGGCGCTGAGCACCCGCAGACAGAGCTGTCTCGATGATCGTGAGGTTGCGGCTCTCCTGGGCGGGGCGTGCGGTGCGGGCCGCTTCCAGAAGCAGGGTGCGCGCTTCTTCCTCGGGGAGGTGGCCTCCTTGGACGAGTCCCCCGGCGGTGTAGGCGGCGCGGTTGAGTTTCTCCGTGAAGCTCGCCC
>NZ_JBHVST010000307.1:0-1158 GCF_042885015.1 Streptomyces sp. NPDC058086
GCGAAGGGGGTCCCTCCCTGTTCGAGCGAAGCCGAGAACTTGGGGGCGCGTGCATGGCGTCGCGGGGCAGACGGGAATGTGACGACAGGGCCTAGAACAGCACGCTCATGAACGCGCCGATCTCCTGGAAGCCGACACGGTGGTAGGCCGCCCGGGCCGGGGTGTTGAAGTCGTTGACGTAGAGGCTGACGAGCGGGGCGACGTCGGCGAGGGCGTAGCGCATGACGGCCGCCATGCCCGGGGCCGCCAGCCCCTGTCCCCGGTACTCGGGAGCGACCCACACCCCCTGGACCTGGCAGGCCTGCCGGGTGGCGGCGCCGATCTCGGCCTTGAAGACGACCTTGCCGTTCTGGTCGAGACGGGCGAACGAACGGCCGGTGCCGACGAGTTCGGCCACCCGCGCCTGGTAGAGCAGGCCGCCGTCACCGGCGAGCGGTGAGACGCCCACCTCCTCGGTGAACATCGCCACGCACGCCGGCATGATCGTTTCCATCTCGTCCTTGCGGATGCGGCGGACGTACGGATCCGGGGCGATGTCGGCGGGGAGCCGGTCGGTGACCATCAGGGGCTGGTGGGCGCGGACCTCGCGGGCCGGGCCCCAGCTGGGTTCGAGCAGCCGCCACAGCTGGGCGGTGGCCTCGACGGGGCCGACGATCGAGGAACAGCGGCGGCCGGCCCTTCTCGCGCGGTCGGCGAAGCCGCGGACGGCGCGGGGGGTGGCGCAGATCGGGACCAGGTTGGCGCCCGCGTAGCAGAGGGACCTCAGCATGCCGTCCTCGTACCAGCCCCACATCTCGCCGCCGAGCCGCCAGGGGTCGAGGCCCGCGACCTGTACCCGGGACGCGACGAACGCGTTCGCGACCGGGTCGCGGTCGAGCACGGCGAGCGCGGCGTCCAGGTCACTCGGTTCGAGGACCCTGGTGGTGGTCTGGGTCAACAACGGGACGACTCCATCACTCCTTGCGGGCAACGACAGCGCGTCGCGCACCCTGTTAGCGTCGTCGTGTGCTCGTTTGTGAGCATCGGCCAGGGCTTGACCGTCGCATCACTGCGAGAAGCCCCCCGGGGCGGAGTCACACGGTCTGCTGATCTCCGTACTTTAGCCGGAGATACCGAGCAGCACCGCACGCAAGGGACCCGGGTGCCCCTCCGGAGGGG
>NZ_JBHVST010000308.1:0-1135 GCF_042885015.1 Streptomyces sp. NPDC058086
GCCATGAAGATCACGGCCGTAGTGATGGTGTGCCGCTCCCGCTACTGGACGGCAGCCCGCAAATGGGCAGGCCTCATCCTGGCCACACTCCTGCCCGCCACGATGAACGTGATCTGGTACCTGGCCTTCGTCGCACCCCGCAACTACGCAGTGATCGACACATGGCGCTGGCCGGGGGCCGTCGCCGGACTTCTCCTGACGTTGGCCGGCGTGGGATGGCTGTTGCGGACCAGGGATCGCCAGGCGTGATCTTTCGGTTTTGTGACAGCGGAGTGAGCGTTTTCAGCGTGGCTACTGATCGGGTGACGCCGGTCAGGTCGAGGTGGGGGCCGCAACGCACAAGGCCCCCGTGCCGTTGAGGGAGGTGTTCGAGGTCTCAACCCATCGGCACAGGAGCCCTGTTGGTTCCCTGTCCTGCCGTACTCGACTTTCCTCACGCTCTGGTCGAGTGGGTCACCATGCTCGTCGTCACCCGCGAGGGTGACCGCCGCTGCAAGCTCCCGCCGCACCAACGTGCGCTCGCCGCTCTGGTGTACCTGCGCCGCCACGATACTCCCACCAGGATCGCGGCCGGGTTCGGAATATCCGTCGGCACCGCCCACGCGTACGTCACCGTCGTGACCGGCCTGCTCTCCGAACGAGCCCCCGGCCTCCTCAAGACGCTGCGTGAGCACGATCCGGAGTTCGTCCTGCTGGAGGGGACCCTTGCCGAATGCGACCGCGTCGGCGACAGCCGGGCGGACTACTCGGCCAAGCACCGCCGGCACGGCGTGAACGTCCAAGTCGTCACCGATCCGACCGGCGAGCTGCTATGGATCTCGCCCGCCCTGCCGGGCCGCACTCACGACCTCACCGCGGCCCGCACCCACCGCATCATCCGGATCTGCGAACGCCAGGGCGTCCCCGTCCTCGCCGACCGTGCCTACACGGGCGCCGGCCCCTGGGTCACCACCGGACTCAAACGCCCGCCGGGCGGTGAACTCACTCTCACCCAGCGCACCGTCAACCGAGCCCTGGCCGCGGCGAGGGCACCGGTCGAACGCGGCATGGCACGGCTGAAGTCCTGGCAGATCTTCCGCAGATCCCGCATCAGCCCCAACCGCATGACCCTCATCACCAAAACCGTCCTCACCCT
>NZ_JBHVST010000309.1:0-1134 GCF_042885015.1 Streptomyces sp. NPDC058086
GCCGTGGGCCTCGGTGTCCTTGACTCCGTAGCCGGCCGCGTCGAACTCCACCCTCCTCACGGACCCGCCGGGCTGGGTGACTGAGGTGGAGGTGACCTTGCCCGTGCCGGTCAGCGTGTACGCGAAGGTGAACTTGGCGCCTTCGGTGAGCGTCTGCTCCTTGACCCGCCCGTTTTCGTAGACGTTGGTCATGTAGGTGATGCCGCGGGCATCCTTTGCCGTCTTAGAGTCCATCTCATTTGGGTGACTCGGTATTCTGTAAGTCATGGTGGGGATCGTTGAACGGCTGGTGCCGGACGAATTGTGGGAGTTGTTCCAGCGGGTGGTGCCGGAGGCGCCGTCGCGGCCGCAGGGCGGTGGTCGGCGTCGGCACGGTGACCGGGAAGTGCTGGCCGCGATCGTCTTCGTGGCTACGTCGGGTTGTACCTGGCGGCAGCTGCCTTCGGCGTCGTTCGGCCCGTCCGGAGCGACTGCTCACCGGCGGTTCTCGGAGTGGTCGAAGGCCAGGGTGTGGGCCAAGCTCCACCGCCTGGTCCTCGACGAACTCGGCGCCCGAGGCGAGCTGGACTGGTCGCGGTGCGCGATCGACTCGGTGAACATGCGGGCCCTGAAAAGGGGGACCTGACAGGTCCGGATCCTGTCGACCGGGGCAAGTACGGCTCGAAGATCCACCTGATCACGGAACGGTCAGGTCTGCCCATATCCGTTGGCATCTCCGGGGCCAACCTGCACGACAGCCAGGCCCTGATCCCGCTCGTGAAGGGCATCCCACCGATCCGCTCGCGCCGCGGCCGGCGACGGCGCAAGCCCGCCAAACTCCACGCCGACAAGGGCTACGACTACGCCCATCTGCGGCGATGGTTACGCGAGCGAGGTATCACCCACCGCATCGCCCGCAAGGGAGTCGAGTCCTCCCAACGGCTGGGCCGCCACCGCTGGACCGTGGAACGCACCATGGCCTGGCTCGCCGGCTGCCGCCGACTCCACCGACGCTACGAACGCAAGGCCGACCACTTCCTAGCCTTCACCAGCATCGCCTGCACCCTCATCTGCTACCGCAGACTCACCAAATGAGATGACTTCTTAGTGGGCAGGCGGCGCCGTCTGGTGTTGGCTTGCGCCCGTGTTGGGGTT
>NZ_JBHVST010000310.1:0-1115 GCF_042885015.1 Streptomyces sp. NPDC058086
TGCTGTAGAGCATGGAGCTCGTGAACCCCCGGACCGAGGAGTGCGACCGCCACGACGGGAAGACGACGTCGTAGCTCCTGCCGTCCTGGACGCGCAGGGCCGGCTCCCGCAGCGCCCGGTCGCACGCGTCGTGGCCGACCACCACGAAGCGGCCGGGTTTCGTGGGGACCGCCTGCCCGTGCGCGCGGATCGCCTCGTAGAGGGGGTAGGGGTCCTGGCGGCCCCGCACCGTGCCCAGCGCGTCGAGCGCCTCGACCGGCGACATGACCGTGCCGGCCATACGCTCTCTCCTTGTCTGCCGTACCCCGCGCCGCGTTCGGCCGGGGCGGCGTGCGTCAGACCACGGACATCTGGATGATCGCGGAGGAACCCGCGGGGTGGACGGCGACGACCCGGAGCCCGGCCCGGCCCGCCAGCTCCGTGAACGCCTCGACGCCGCGTTCCTTGGCTCCGTAGACGCACAGCATGCGCAGGTCCATGCCGGTGTGCGGGGCGTCGCCCGCCGAACCGGTCGACTCGATCACGAACACCGATCCCGTCCGGCCCGCCGCCTCGGCGCAGCGCCGCAGGATCGCGACGGACGCCTCGTCGTCCCAGTCGTGCAGGACCAGGGAGAGCACGTAGGCGCCCGCGCCGGCGGGGAGAGGGTCGAAGAAGCTGCCCGTGACCGCGTTCGCCCGGTCGTCCAGTCCGGACGCCGCGAAGGACTCCTTGGCGCGCTGCACCGCGTCGGGCAGGTCCAGGACCGTGCCGCGCAGCGACGGGTAGGCGGTCAGCAGCGCGGTCAGCAGGGAGCCGTCGCCGCCTCCGAGGTCGATCACATGGCCGGTGGACGCCCAGTCGAAACCGGCCACGACGGCCGGAGCGCGGGTGGCGACGTCCTGGCCGAGCAGCCGGTTGAACGATTCCGCGCGCCGGGGGTCGTCCGCCAGATCTTCCCAGAAGGAACGGCCGTAGCGCAGCGGGAAGGCGGCCTTCCCGGTCCGTACGCTGTGCAGCAGGTCGACGAACGACAGCTCTCCGCGTCCCGCCCCCTCCATGTCGAACCAGGCCCGGACGCCCGCCGGGTGGTCCTCGCACAGCGGCCGGCCCAGGGGGGTCAGGGTGTACCGGCC
>NZ_JBHVST010000311.1:0-1067 GCF_042885015.1 Streptomyces sp. NPDC058086
GCTATGCTGATCCAGCTCAGGAGCACATGGTCTCCCGCGTAGGGCAGCACGGTGCTGATTATCAAAAGGAGCAGCGGTAGCCAGGCGGGGGAACGGTGACGCTTCGGTGTGCGTGTGGGGGATGTGGTGGTGTGGCCGAGTTCGTGGAGGGCGGTGTTGGCGATCGTGCGGGGGTCACCCACTTCGTGGAGGATCGCGCGGACGTCGCCGGGCCGTTCGGCGCGCGCGACCTCTATGTGCTCGCTGAGGTCGGCGAGGAGTTCCTGACGGGCTGCCGGGGGCAGTGCCGTGCTCTCGCGTTCCACGGTCGCGAGGTACTCCCGAACCAGGGTGTTGTCGTCGGTCTTCAAGGTGCGCCCCTCAGGGGTTGTGCCGGCGCCCGTTGGGGGGCGAAAGGAGGTGGTCGACGGTGTCGCGGAATGCCGGCCAGAGGCCGGTAAAGGAGTCGAGCGCGGTGCGTCCCGCATCGGTCAGCTCGTAATAGCGGCGCGGCGGGCCGGTGGAGGACTCCTGCCAGGTGGTGACGACGAGTTCGTCGCGCCGGAGCCGTGAAAGCAGGGGGTAGACGGTGCCCGGGCTCGTGGCGAGCACGGTCTCCTGCAAGTCCTTCAGCAGCTCGACCCCGTACTTGGGCCCGTCTCGCAGAAGGGCCAGGACGCAGTACTCCAGGACCCCTTTACGGAGCTGGACCTCGATCTTCTCCGGAACCTGATTACTTGCTTCACCGGCTACCATGCAGCACAAGATACCAGGTCTCGCATGTATTTGTCCGTGAGCAGGTGTGCGCAGCCGCTCCACGGCGGCCGATCAACCGCTTCCCAGCTTCATGCCACGAACGCGCCCGCTCAGAGGGGCGACCCGCACGCGCTTGCTACGCGGCCGAGACGACCGCGCGCATCGCGGCCAGGCGGTCACCTGGACCACCCGCCAGACCGAAACCCACAGCTGGAACAGCCTCAACGACGAACAGCGCGCACGCCTGGAAGGTCTCGGGCTCACGCCCCGGACCACACCGGCCACGAAGGGGAAGGGCGCTGGGGCGTTCGAGCGGGGCATCACTGCACTCA
>NZ_JBHVST010000312.1:0-1065 GCF_042885015.1 Streptomyces sp. NPDC058086
AGTGGTGTGCTCACGCAGGTACACCAGTGCCACCATCGCCCACTGGGACGGACGGAGCTTGCAGCGCCGGTCACCCTCACGGGGGACGATCAGCGTCGTGACCCACTCCACGAGTGCATGCGGCATGTCGAGTGCGGCAGGATGGACGACCAACGAGGCCCCCGAGCAGTGTTGTTGAGACGTCAGACATCTCGATCAACAGCCCGGGGGCCTCGCTCGTTGCGCGTCACGGCCCATTCACCCGATCGGTGACCAACTCAAAGAAGCTCACTGAACCTCTTTCATCCTGTGCTGGAGGGTGAAAGAGGCTGGTCAGCGAGGGTGGTGACGAGACAGGGCCCCTTGTCGTTGGCGTGGTGATTCCACTCATCACACCGGCGACCGAAGGGGCCCTGAAGGTTTCCGTATGCTGCCACGCTCGACGTCCCTCATGAGCTGGTCGAGCATGTCGCATGGCTGCTGCACGAGTACCGCCAGGCCCGCAACACCCGCTGGCGCAAGCTCGGCTGTTTCAAGCAGGCGTTGCTCACGCTGGTGCACCTGCGGAAGAACGAGACGTTCTCGCAGCTCGGGGCCGGTTTCGGGATATCCCAGGCCACCGCCTGGCGGTACGTCGACGAGACCTTGGACGTGCTGGCCGCCTGGGCGCCGGGCCTCCACGAAGCGCTCACCGGTCTCGGTGAGGGCGATCACGTCATCGTTGACGGCACGCTGATCCCGATCGACCGGATCGGCGCGGACGAGCCGTACTACTCGATGAAACACCGCAAGCATGGGATGAACGTGCAGGTCATCGCCCGTCCCGACGGCACACCTCTGTGGTTCTCCCGCGCGACACCCGGCGGACCCACGACCTGACCGCGGCCCGGGCCCACAGCCGTCGTCCAGGCCTGCCTCACCCGGCAGATCCTCGTCCTCGCCGACCGTGCCTACCAGGGCGCCGGCGCCACCTTCCGCACCCCGTACTACCACCACCGCGAACAGCCCGCTCACTATCAGCAGTTCAACCGCGACCACGCACGGCTGAGAGCACCCGGCGAACGCGCCTTCGCACAGCTGAAGTCC
>NZ_JBHVST010000313.1:0-1057 GCF_042885015.1 Streptomyces sp. NPDC058086
CGCCGCCCCGCCGGGGTGGGCGGCGGGCGAGATCCCCATGAGCCTGACCGACCGGGGCAACGCCAAGCTCTTCGTCCGTCTCTACCGTGATCAGTTCCGGCACGTGGAGGGCCTGGGCTGGTACTCCTGGGACGGCTACCGGTGGAAGCGGGCCGGAGGCGAGAAAGCGGCCCTGTGGGCGGCCGGCGAGATGGCCGAGGAGATTCCCGACACCGATCCCCGAGGGCTGTTCACCGACCGGGAGCTGCACCACCACAAGCGCCGCACCCTGTCGACAACCGGCATGAAGGCGCTCCTCACTCAGGCCAAGGCGTCCCCAGACCTCTCCCTCGACCCCGACACCCTCGACGGCGACCCCTACGCGCTGTGCACCCCGGACGGAGTGGTCGACCTCCGCAACGGCCGCATGCGCAAACCCGATCCGACCCGCGACTTCCACTCCCGTGCCACCAGCGCCTCCCCCCAGGACATCCCCACCCCCCGGTGGCACAGGTTCCTCGAAGACACCTTCGGCAGCGACGCCGAAGGCCGGGAGATGATCGACTTCCTCCACCTGCTCCTCGGGTACTCCATCACCGGTGACGTCGGGGCACAGGTGCTGCCCTTCCTCCACGGACAGGGCAAAAACGGCAAATCAGTTCTCCTCGACGTGATGATCCAGATCCTCGGGGACTACGCCGACGCGGCCCCGCCGGGCTTCCTCATGGACCGTGGCGCCTACTCCGAGCACTCCACCGAACTCACCGAGCTGCACGGCCGCCGCCTGATCGTGTGCAGCGAGCTCAAGCCCAACGACCGTTTCGACGAGGCCCGGGTGCGCCTGCTGACCGGCGGAGACAAGATCAAGGCCCGCCGCATGCGGCAGGACTACTTCTCCTTCACCCCCACGCACAAGCTGTGGCTGCTGGGCAACCACCGCCCCGAGGTCTCCACCGGCGGCTTCGCCTTCTGGCGCCGGATCCGCCTCCTGCCCTTCGAACGGATCGTCCCCGACGAACGCAAGATCGACAACCTGGCCGTCAAACTGGTTCAGGACGAGGGCCCGGGGATCCTGCAC
>NZ_JBHVST010000314.1:0-1030 GCF_042885015.1 Streptomyces sp. NPDC058086
GCCCTGCGCTGTTCGCGCCACGTCTCACCGTCACTGGTGAGCAGACCGTCGCCCAGCACCCGGCGGGACTGCACCAGACCGATGCCCTTGTGGTAGTTGTCGCTGTTGTCCGCCAGGACGTGCTTGGCGTAGTCGGGACGGTTGAAGACGTACAGCTTCTTGGGCCCCATGGAGACGCGGACGGCGTCCCCGAGGTCGGCCGCGTCCTGCATCATGCCGAGGCGGTCCACCGCCAGCTTCCTCAGCAGTCCCGGAAGCGCCCTGAGCGGCGGGCCGGGCGGATCGATCCTCATGCCGCCCTTCCTTCGCCCGCATCCGGTGCGAACCGGCGGAAGCGGCCGCCGGAGAACAGCATCCCCTCGCGGACCGGCCAGCGCGTCGCCGTGATCACTTCGCCGAGGAAGATCGTGTGGTCGCCACCGTCGTAGAGCCGGTGCTTCGCGCATTCCAGGTGGGCCACCGCACCCGCGATCAGCGGTGCGCCGGACGCCTCCCCGAGCAGCCAGTCCACCGAGTCGAACTGGTCGGCGCCCGGCGGACGGGAGCGGTCCGCGAAATGCCTGGCGGCCTTCTCCTGCCCGGCTTCCAGAACCGATACGGCGAACGTCGGCAGGGCGGTGAGGCGCTGGTGCATCACGGCGTCCTTGCCGACGCAGATCAGCACCAGCGGCGGTGAGAGCGAGACGGACGTGAACGAGTTGGCCGTCATGCCCCGGGGCTCGCTCCCGCCGACGGTCACCACGGTGACGCCGGTCGGGAAGTCCCCGAACACCCTCCTGAGCTGTACGCGGTCGTTCGGGTCGACTAGCTCCGCGGGCGGAGCGGTGATCGGACTCATTTCTGCCTCCCTGCCGGCGGCCGGGGCCCGGCTCGGTGGTGTGCCGACGGATCGGGGGATCGATGGGGAAGGGAGCTGTGCCGCTGGGCGTCGCATCGCCCGGCGCCGCCCGGCCGGGATCCGCGTCGCCCGGCGCCGAACCGGCCCAGCAGCTCGCCCTGGCCCGGGTGGTGCTGGCCGACCCGCACACTC
>NZ_JBHVST010000315.1:0-1026 GCF_042885015.1 Streptomyces sp. NPDC058086
GGGTCTTCGCCGTTGATGCGGAACTCGAAGGAGTGGCCGCGCAGGACGGGGTCGCCGTAGCCGAGTGCTTCGCCGTCGGCGATGCGGAACATCTCGCGGACGAGGTCGATGCCGGCGACTTCCTCGGTGACCGGGTGTTCGACCTGGAGGCGGGTGTTGACCTCCAGGAAGGAGATCGTGCCGTCCATGCCGACGAGGAACTCGACGGTGCCGGCGCCGACGTAGCCGGCTTCCTTGAGGATCGCCTTGGAGGAGGAGTACAGCTCCGCCACCTGGGCGTCCGACAGGAACGGCGCCGGGGCCTCCTCCACCAGTTTCTGGTGGCGGCGCTGGAGGGAGCAGTCGCGGGTGGAGACGACGACGACGTTGCCGTGGGTGTCGGCCAGGCACTGGGTCTCGACGTGGCGGGGCTTGTCGAGGTAGCGCTCGACGAAGCACTCGCCGCGGCCGAACGCGGCCACCGCCTCACGCACGGCGGAGTCGTAGAGCTCGGGGACCTCTTCGAGGGTGCGGGCGACCTTCAGACCGCGTCCGCCGCCGCCGAAGGCGGCCTTGATCGCGATGGGCAGCCCGTGCTCCTCGGCGAAGGCGACGACCTCGTCGGCGCCGTTCACCGGGTCGGGGGTGCCCGCGACGAGGGGGGCTCCGGCGCGCTGGGCGATGTGGCGGGCGGCGACCTTGTCGCCGAGGTCGCGGATGGCCTGCGGGGGCGGGCCGATCCAGGTCAGGCCGGCGTCCAGGACGGCCTGGGCGAACTCGGCGTTCTCCGACAGGAAGCCGTAGCCCGGGTGGATGGCGTCCGCGCCGGAGTCCTTGGCGGCCTGGAGGACCTTGGCGATGTCCAGGTAGCTGGTGGCGGGGGTGTCACCGCCCAAAGCGAACGCCTCGTCCGCCGCCCGGACATGCGACGCGTCCCTGTCTGGTTCCGCATACACGGCAACGCTCGCGATCCCGGCATCCCGGCACGCCCGGGCCACGCGGACAGCGATTTCGCCACGGTTGGCGATGAGCACCTTGCGCACGATG